>NZ_JBHXRW010000022.1:0-132439 GCF_042716635.1 Streptomyces sp. NPDC058664
TGGCGGGGGGGGGGCGCGGGGGCGCGCGTGGACCGCACGTACTACACCCCGCGCGGGGGGGGGGGGTGGTGTGGGGGGGGGGGGCCGGCCCCCCCCCCGGGGCCCCCGCCGCGCGTCAGGTGCGGTGCGGGGTCAGCACCACTTGTAGTCGACCCGCGTCGAGTTGTACGAGCAGACGTCGACCCGCGTGCCGTTCGACTTCTTCAGGGTCGCCGTGTCGCGGTCGTTGTTCCAGACGTACGCGCCGCGGTTCTGGTACACGTTCGCGGCGGTGTTCGTGCCGCGGCCCGTGCGGACCGTCACGATCTTGCCCTTGCCGAGCGTGAAGTTGCCGAAGGTGTACTTGTGGTTGGCCGCGTCCGTGAGCGTCCAGCCGCGCAGGTTGACCGCCGCGCCGGTCGTGTTGCGTATCTGCACGTACTCGGCGTTGAGGCTCGTGTTCGAGCGGCGGTCCGTACCGGGGCTGTCGTAGTAGATCTTGTACAGGTGCACCGATCCGGCGGCCTGCGCCTGCGTGGGCAGCAGCAGGATGCCGGAGGCGGCGGCCGCGGTCACGGCCGCGAACGTGCGTGCGCGAAGCATGAATGTCCCTCGGTTTCTGCCGAGCACCCGCCGATGGGGCTCGACGAGCACACAGAATACGCATCTTCTTCACGTCTTCCGCACAGGAACGAGGGAGTTGGCGAGAGGTCATTTAGGATTGTCCTATGTTCGACGAGTCCTTGCGTCTCACCGTCCTCGGCTCCGCCACTCCCTTCGCCCGGCCGGGCAACGCCTGTTCCGGCCTCCTCGTCGAGGGCGGCGGGGTCCGCGTCTGGGTCGACGCCGGAAGCGGCACCCTCGCCGAGCTCCAGCGGCACACCGCCCTCGGTGACGTCGACGCCGTGTGGATCTCCCATCTGCACGCCGATCATTCCGCCGACCTCCTCACCGCCTACTACGCGTTGCTCTACGCGGGCCTCGAGGTGCCGCTGCCGGTGCCGCTGTTCGGTCCGGCCGGAATCGCCGACCGGCTCGCCGGGTTCCTCACCAACGGGCCCGACCGCAGCCCCGTGGAACAGGCCTTCGCCGTGGAGGAGCTGGCCGACGGGCACGTCGTACGGATCGGAGGGCTCACCCTGCGGTCCCGGGCCGTCACCCACGGGCCGCCGGCCTTCGCGCTGCGCGTGGAGGACGAGGCAGGGCGCTCGCTCGTCTACTCCGGCGACTGCGAGCCCTGTCCTTCGCTCGTCGAACTCGCCCGGGACTGCGACCTCTTCGTGTGCGAGGCGGACGGCGGGACACCCGGCCACCACTCCGCCGCGCAGGCAGGCCGGAGCGCGGCCCTGGCCGGCGCCCGCCGGCTCGTCGTGACCCATGTCGGAGCGGGGCTGCGGCCGGAGGAGGCCGTCGCGCTGGCCGCCGCCGAGTTCCCCGGCGAGGTCGCCCACGCCGATCCCGGGCTGCGGTTCGAGGTCACGCGTCGAAGTCGTACTCCAGGACGTACGACGACGAGTCCAGCGTCATCTCGTTGAGCTCCACGGCCGTTCCCGGCCCGGTGAACGCCGTACGCCCGATGAGGACCACCGGCGTCCCGAACTCCAGGGCCAGCCGCTCCGACTCGTCCGCCGTCGGCATCCGGCAGCGGATCTCCTCACGGAACCGCACCGGCCGGTGGCCCAGCTCGGCCAGCCGGGCGTAGGTCCCGCCCGGCCCCGTGTCCGGCTCGGTGATCGGCGTACCGCGCACGAGATCCGCGGAGAGGTACGAGACGGACAGCAGCACCGGCTTGGCGTCCAGGACGAAGCGGCGGCTGCGGACACAGACCGTCGCGCCCGGCGCCAGGTTCAGCGCCTCCGCGATCCGCGCGCCGGCCTCCGTCTCGCCCACCTCGATCTGGTCGACGACCAGGTCCCGGTCCCGCGCGTCCGCCGCCCAGACCGAGCGCCCGGTGCCCCACTGCTCGCCCGACAGCCTCGGGATGCCCCGGCGGCGCAGCGGGCGGAAGGCGCGGACGAAGACCCCGGCGCCCTTGCGGGCCTCGGTGAGGCCCTCGTTGCGGAGCACGGAGAGCGCCTGGCGCGCGGTCATCCGGGCCACCGCGTAGGTCGTCATGAGGTCGTTCTCGCCGGGGAGCCGGTCGCCCGGCGCGAAGGCGCCCGACTGGATCGCGGTTCTCAACTCATCGGCGATGCGCTGGTACTTGGGCCGACGAGCGCTGTCCTGGTCGGTCACGGGTGGACCACTCCCTTCATTTGCGGGACACCCTACGGCGCACCCCGAGGCCAGGGTGCACACGTGTGCGCCGCCCTGCCCGGTCCATCCATCCATCGGGGGACATCTCTAGAGATACGTTGACAGGGCGGGGCCGCCGGGCTTCTCTGGGTGTCCCCCAACTTCAGGGACCGGGACGGAGGGGATACGTGCAGCCGCTGCCAGAGGTCGGTGACCTCGTCCGCGACACCGCCACCGGGCGGGTCGGTTTCTATGTGGAGAGCGTCTCCGGGCGCTTTCGGATCCGGGCCGTCCACGGCGGCGTCGAGTGGGAGGCCGAACCCGTCGACGTACAGCTCGCCACGCCCCTGCGTGAGCTACGGGCCCGCGCCGCCGAGATCAACGCGCGGAGCCGGCGGGGGCTCGGGGCCTGAGGGAGGGCCGCCCGGTGGGTGTGCTCGCGGTGCTTGTCAGTGGGGCGCGCCACACTGGAGGCATGTGCCGCAGCATCAAGACGCTCCGACCGCCCGTACTGCCCGAGGAGGCGACCGAGGACGACGTCCGCGCCGCCGCCCTGCAGTACGTCCGCAAGGTCTCCGGGTTCCGCGCCCCCGCCGCCCACAACCGCGAGGTCTTCGAGCGGGCCGTGGACGAGATCGCCGACGCGACCGCGAGACTCCTCGACGGCCTTGAGGTGCGCGGAGCGCGCCCGGGTGTCAGGACGCAGTCGCGGGAGCCACAGGCGGACGCCGTATGAGGTAGGCGGCGAGACCGCCCGCCAGGAAGAGCGCGAGGGTCGACACTCCCGCGCTGAACCAGGTCGCGCCCAGCCACTGCCCGCCCAGCCAGCCGAGCCCCACGCTGTACGAGGCCCAGGTCACGCCCGCGAGCGCCGACCACGGCAGGAACTCCTCCACCCGCCGCTTCGCCGCGCCCGCGCCGAGCGAGACCACGGAGCGGCCCGCCGGGGCGAAGCGCGCGAGGACGACAAGCAGGCCGCCGCCCCGGGCCAGTGCGGTGCCGAGACGTTCCTGCGCCAGGGACAGGCGCTTCGACCGGGCGATCGCCCGGTCCAGCCTGGCGCCGCCCCGCCGTGCGAGCCGGTACGCCAGGAAGTCGCCGAGGACCGAGGCCGCGGCCGCGCAGAGGAGCAGGGGGAGGAGCGAGGGCACGCCGGGGGTGGCCGCGGTGGCCGTCGCCGCCGCCGTGGCGGCGGTGATCACCAGGAAGCCGCTCGGCAGCACGGGCAGGAAGACGTCGAGCAGGATCGACGTCGCCACCACCGGATATATCCATGGGCCGGCGGTGAGCGACCGCAGCGATCCCAGGCTGTCGAGCAGATTCACAGGGCCAGAGCCTACGCGGGGGCGGGGGACCGCCTGCCGGGTGGGTGTCCGGCCCCCGCGCGGGCTCCGGTACGGCGGTCACGGGCCGACTCCGGTACGGCGGTCACGGGCCGACTTCTGTACGACGGTTCCGTGCCGGCGCTGTACGGCGGTCCCGTGCCGGCTTTCGCGCGGTGGTTCTGCGTCGGCTTCCGTACGGTGCCCCCGTGCCGGTTCCCGTACGGCGATCCTTCACGGGTTGCTGTGTGGCGCGCTCCCCGGCGGTGACGGCTCAGGCCGTGACCGGCGCGTCCCGCCGCTCCTCGCGGTTCTCGCCCGTCTCGCGGTTCGCCGGGCCCCCGTCGACCCGGCTTCCGAAGAGCCGGTCCAGGGCGAGTGCGCCCGGACCGGTGAACACGAGCAGCGCGAAGGACCAGCAGAACAGGGCCGCGGCCTCGCCGCCGTTCTGCAGCGGGAAGAGGGCCTCGGGCTGGTGGACCTTGAAGTACGCGTACGCCATCGAGCCGGAGGCGAGGAACGCGGCGCTCCGGGTGCCGAGACCGGCCAGGACCAGGACGCCGGCGCCGAGCTGGATCACGGCCGCGTACCAGCCCGGCCAGGTGCCGGCCGGGATCGTGCCGCCGCCCATCGCACCGCCGAGGACGCCGAACAGCGATGCGGCGCCGTGGCAGGCGAAGAGCAGGCCGACGACGATGCGGAAGAGACCGAGCGCGTACGGCTGGGCCTGGTCCAGGCGGCCGGAGAGGCTGCTCGCGCCGCCGTTCCGGCTGCGCGGGTCGTTCGGGTCGTCGAGGTTCTCGGGGCTGCCGGGGCTGTCGATGCTTTTGGGACTGCTGGGACTGCTGGGGGTGTTCATGGGGGACTCCTTCGGCCTGGCCTCGTCCGTGGGTGGACGGGGAGTGGGGGACGGGAACCGATGAGGCCGCTAGGTTAGGCACCCCTCACTAGTACTTGCAAGTTCAACATTCGGCCGCCGGGGAGGGTGTGGCGAGCCTCACTCCCCGGCGGCCGGTGCTGACCCGGTTTCAGACGCCCTGGCGTCAGCAGCCGTTGAGGACCGACTGGAGGGCGCTCTTCTCGGCGGAGTCGATGCTGAGCTTCCAGTGGTACTTCACGTGCACCCACGCGCGGGCGTACGTGCAGCGGTAGGCGGTCCTGGAGGGCAGCCACTCCGCCGGGTCGAGGTCGCCCTTCGCCTGGTTGACGTTGTCCGTCACGGCTATGAGTTGCGGACGGGTCAGGTCGTTCGCGAAGGCCTGGCGCTGCGCGGTGGTCCAGGAGTTGGCGCCCGAGCGCCACGCCTCGGAGAGGGCGACGACGTGGTCGATGTCGAGGTCGGACGCGACGGTCCAGGTGGCGCCGTCGTACTCGGAGTACCAACTGCCGCTGACCGAGGCGCAGCTGGAGTCGGTGACGACGTTCACGCCGTCGCGCTTGAGGACGGTCTCGCGCGTGTTGCAGGCGCCGGACTGGGTGATCCAGTGCGGGAAGAGGTCCCGGCTGTAGCCGGTGGAGGAACCTTCCGCCTTCACGGTGAGGGCGGCCAGGTAGGTGCGGGCCGTGGCGGCGCTGACGGGGGTGGGCATGGCCGCCTGGGCGGCCGGGGCGGTGGCGAGGAGGCCGGTGGCGGCGAGGGCGGCGGAGGTGGCGAGAACGGCGAGTCGACGCGCGTAGATCATGCCGATGGGCATGTGAGCTCCCTTGGGCTGGGGGGACCTTGGCCGGATGCCGTCCCCGCGGGGGTGCCGGGCGGCGGCCCGGTCATCGTGGCGGCGCCAGGTTTCGGTGGGGGGTGCGCCAGGTAACAGAGTGGCGACATGGACACGTCACATCAAGGGGTGTGAAGTGCTCGATGGAAGAGTGGACTTCGCCGACGGGCCGGGGTGGACGTACGGCGAGACCCCCGGCCGTTCCTCGGCCGGGGGTCTCGTCGTGTTCGGAATGGGGTTCCCGTCGTGCGGGAACGGGATCTTGCGGAAGGTCCTGCGGAAGGTCCTGCGGAAGGTCCTGCGGAAGGTCCTGCGGGAGGGGTCCTACGGGAGGACGGTCAGGAGGATCGATCCGTCGGCCGCGGGCTCGACCCGCAGACGGGTCAGGTCGGCGACGTGCACGTCGGGCGCGAAGGCCGCCGCGCGCGGACCCACGCCCACGATCCTCATGCCGGCCGCGCGGCCCGCCTGGATGCCGGCCTCGGAGTCCTCGAGGACGATGCAGTCGGCGGGGGCGAAGCCCAGCTCCGCCGCGCCCTTGAGGAAGCCCTCGGGGTCCGGCTTGCTGGCCCCGACGTGCTCGGCGGTGACCCGGGTCTCCGGCATCGGCAGCGCCGCCGCGCCCATGCGGGCCTGTGCGAGGGCCTCGTTCGCCGAGGTCACCAGGGCGTGCGGCAGCTCCGCGAGCGCGGCCATGAAGGCGGGCGCGCCGGGGACGGGTACGACGCCGTCGAGGTCGGCCGTCTCCTCGGCGAGCATCACCCGGTTGTCGGCGTGGTTCTCTTCCATCGGGCGGTCCGGAAGGAGGACGGCCATCGTCGCGTACCCCTGGCGGCCGTGGACCACCTGGAGCACGGCGTCCCCGTCGAGGCCCTGCCGCTCCGCCCAGCGACGCCAGCAGCGCTCGACGACGGCGTCCGAGTTGACGAGGGTGCCGTCCATGTCGAGGAGGAGGGCGCGGGCGGTGAGCGGTGCCGGGGTGGTGGCGGGCATCGGGTCTCCAGAGGGGGTGGCGGAGAGAACGAAGTGGTCCCGCCCACCGGTCAGGGATTGCGGGCGGGGCCACTTTGTTTTTTTACGATACAAAACGGAGGACGGTCTTGGCCAGCCGGTCCGCATGCCGGGACCCGGAGGGGACGGGCGGCTCGCGACCGCGTCGGGGATCCGGTGACCACGGCCCGGCTCCGACTTCGGCTCGGATGCCGGGGTGTCGGTGACCACGGCCCGGCTCCGCCCCGCTCCGGCTCGGATGCCGGAGCATCGGTGACCACGGCCCCGCTCCGGCTCAGATGTCGGGGGTGTTCTCCTCGAGGATCCGGCGCGTGTCCGGGCCGTACACGCCCACCGGGTCGCCCGGGATGTACCGCCACGACTGGTAGCGGGCCACCGCTTCCTGGACCTCCTCGTCGTACCTGCCGTTGATGCGGCCGTGGTAGACCCACACGGCGGCGAGCCGCCGCTGGAGCTCCCGTACCTCCTGTCCGGTGGAACCGAGGCTCAGGGTCAGCACCTCCTCACCCTCCTCCGGCGACTCCGTCGACTCCGTCGGCGGAGCCGTCGTGGCCGGCGCCGTCGGTGCGATTTCCGGCGCCGAGGAGGAGGCGGACGCCGACGGCGACGCCGCGCCCGTCGCGCCGGCCGAGGCGCTGGGCGACGCGGTGGTGCGGCTCGCGGAGGGGGTGGGCGTCGGCGACGCGGACGTCCGGCGGGGAGTGGGGGAGGAGGAGGTCGGCTCCGGACTCTCGGACGAGGTGGACGGTGACGGGGCCTCCGACACGGCCAGGTTCAGGGACGCGCTCGTGGTCACCTCGGGTACGGCCGCCCGGTCGTCGGCCTGCTCCCCGCCGCCGAGCACGGCCGCGGCCAGGGCGGCCGTGCCCGCCACGGCGACGGCCGTGACGGCCGCGACGACCATTCCCCGCCTGCGTCCGTGCCCCCGCTCCTGGCCGTGCGGGGGTGGTACGTCCCCGACGCCGCGCAGCAGCAACGGCATCGTTTCCGAGGGGTCGCCCCCGGAGTGGTGACGGTGTCCGGGGTACGCCTCCGCCCCGCGAGGATCCGCCGGGTACGCCTCCGCCCCGCGGGAGCCCGCCGGATACGACCCTGCCCCATGGGCGTCCGCCGGGTGCGCCCCCGCGCCATGCGCGTCCGCGCCCGGTGCCGGCGCCGTGACGGTTCCCCCGTCCGGCCGGATCGCCGCCAACTGAGCCGTCGGCGGATCGTCGGCCCCGTACGAGCCCGTGTCGTCCCCTGCCCCGTACGAGCCCGCGCCGTTCCCCGTCCCGTACGGGCTCCTGCCACCCCCCGCCCCGTGCGGGTCCGCCTCCTCCGGCGAGTCCAGCGTCACGTACGGCCTGATCCGGAGCGGATCGAAGTCCTCGGCCGCCGCCAGTTCCGCCTGGGCGCAGGCGCAGCCAGGTCTGTGTACACCGCATTCAGGACAGACGTGTCCGGTCATGATGGGTCCCCTCCCCGATACCACTGCGAGCGATTATGCAGCCCGCCCCTTTCCGGTGGGCGAACAGCCGTGCCCTTCCGGAGGCCGTAACCGGACATTCGGACCAGGATGGAGAAGCCGTCCCCTGGGCCGTCCGGCGGGACGCCCCGACGAGACGCCCAGAGGAGACGCCCATGGCCCAGGAGACAAGCCCCTCCCAGCTCGGCGGCGCCCCCGCGCCGGGAGAGGGGCAGAGCCACCGCACCGTCCTCGTCGCGATCGGCGCACTGCTGCTCGGCATGCTGCTCGCCGCACTCGACCAGACCATCGTCTCGACCGCGCTGCCGACCATCGTCAGCGAGCTCGGCGGCATGGAGCACCTGTCCTGGGTCGTCACCGCCTACATGCTGGCGTCCACGGCCGCGACCCCCCTCTGGGGCAAGCTGGGTGACCAGTACGGGCGGAAGAAGCTCTTCCAGGCGGCCATCGTCATCTTCCTCATCGGCTCCGCCCTCTGCGGCATCGCCCAGAACATGCCGCAGCTCATCGCCTTCCGCGCGATCCAGGGCCTCGGCGGCGGCGGCCTCATGGTCCTGTCGATGGCGATCGTCGGCGACCTCGTCTCGCCCCGGGAACGCGGCAAGTACCAGGGTCTCTTCGGCGCCGTCTTCGGTGCCACCAGCGTCCTCGGGCCGCTGCTCGGCGGCCTCTTCACCGAGCACCTCTCCTGGCGCTGGGTCTTCTACATCAACCTGCCGATCGGAATCGTCGCCCTCTTCGTGATCGCCGCCGTCCTGCACATCCCGGTCCGCTCCAGCCGCCACACCATCGACTACCTCGGCACCTTCCTCATCGCCTCCGTGGCCACCTGTCTGGTCCTCGTGGCCTCCCTCGGCGGCACCACCTGGGCGTGGGGCTCGGCCCAGATCATCGGCCTCGCCGTCCTCGGAGCCGTACTCCTCGTCTGGTTCGTCCGGGTCGAGCAGCGGGCGGCCGAACCCGTCCTGCCGCTCAAGCTGTTCCGGATCCGGACCTTCACCCTCGTCTCGGTCATCAGCTTCGTCGTCGGGTTCGCGATGTTCGGCGCCATGACCTATCTGCCGACGTTCCTCCAGGTCGTGCAGGGCGTCACCCCGACCATGTCGGGCGTGCACATGCTGCCCATGGTCGCCGGCATGCTGATCACCTCCACGGCCTCGGGGCAGATCGTCTCCCGTACCGGCCGCTGGAAGGTCTTCCCCATCGCCGGCACCGCCCTCACCGCCCTCGGACTGCTCCTCCTCAACGAGCTGACGGAGACCACCTCCACCTGGGCGATGAGCGTCTCCTTCTTCGTCTTCGGCGCCGGGCTCGGCCTCGTCATGCAGGTCCTCGTCCTGGTCGTGCAGAACGCCGTCTCGTACGAGGACCTCGGCGTCGCCACCTCGGGAGCCACCTTCTTCCGCTCCATCGGCGCCTCCTTCGGCGTCGCCGTCTTCGGCACGATCTTCACCAACCGGCTCACCCGCAAGCTCGACGACGTGTTCGCCGCGGCGGGACAGGACCTCCCGCCGGGCATCGGCGCCGATCAGGTCGCGGCCGACCCGCGCTCCATCGCCACGCTCCCGCCCGAACTGCGCCCCTCCGTCCTCCACGCGTACGCCACCTCCATCACCGACGTCTTCCTGTACGCGGCACCCGTCGTCCTCGTCGCCTTCGTCGTCGCCTGGTTCCTCAAGGAGGACAAGCTGCGGGCGTCGGTCACCGCGCCCGACACCAGCCAGACGCTCGCCTCCAACCCCGTCGAACGCTCCTCGTACGACGAATGCGCCCGCGCCCTGTCCGTCCTCGGCTCCCGCGAGGGCCGCAAGGCGGTCTACGAGAAGATCACCGCCCGCGCCGGGCTCGACCTGCTGCCCGCCGCGAGCTGGCTGCTGCTCCGCGTCCGCCGTCACGGCACCGTCGAACCGGCCCGGCTCGCCGAGACCGTGCCCGTACCGCTGCGGGTGATCACGGAGGCCTCGCGGCAGGTGGAGGAACGGCGCCTGGTCACCCGGGAGGGGCTGCAGCTGATCCTCACCGAGGAGGGCGTACAGGCGGCGACGAAGCTGGCCAAGGCCCGGGAGGAGTCCCTCGCCGAACTCCTCGGCGACTGGTGGGGGCCCGACCGGCCCACCGACCTCGTCCAACTGGTGGAGGAGCTGACGGCGGAACTGTCCGGCTCGGACGGGGAGCGGCCGCACGACCCGGAGCCGCCCCGCGACCACCACGCGTAGGGGGCGTCGCGCGACGCAACTCCCCCTCCGCAAAACCTCTGTGATCAGCACTCAGGCGCCCTCAGTACGCTGTCCCCTCCAAGATCACGTCGCAGGGGGGACGGGCAGGATGAGCAGCGAACAGCCACACCAGGGCGGGTACGGCGGGCAGCCCGGGTACGGGGCGCCCGGCGCACCCGGCGGATACGGAGCACCGGCGCAGCCGGCCCCCGTCCGCCCGGCCTCCCACCGAGGGGCCTGGATCGGCGCGGGAGCCACCCTCCTCGCGGCGGTGATCGGTGTCGTCGGTACGTACGTGGTGACCAGCAACAGCAAGCCGACACCACCCGCCGCACAGGGCCCGGCGCCCTCGGTCACCACGGCCGGCACCCCGGGCGGCGAGGCGGCTCCCCCGGACGCGTCGCAGAGCCCGGACACCTCGCAGTCCCGGTCCCCGGAGTCGCAGGCACCCCGGACGGCCCCGACGCCGCCCGCGAAGCCGGCCGGCACGGTCGAGTGGCAGGGCGCCCTGGCGATCACCTACACGGACTCCAAGGACCTGGACTCCGCGCCCCCCGTCGACTCCGAGATCAGGGAGGAGAACGACTTCTCCGTCTACCCGTTCGGCAGTCACATGCTGCGGCCCGAGGGCGGGGCGAAGGCGCTGGTGTGGAAGGACTCCACGAAGACGCCCGCGTACGAGGACTGCGCGGGCGTCGTCGACACCCTGGGGACCGACGCGGACATGAAGCTGAAGACGGGCCTGGTCGTCTGCGCCCGCACCAACGACGGCAGGCTCGCCCGGCTGACCGTCAAGGAACTCACCGGGCAGTCCTCCGACACGGCCGGCGTCTTCGACGTCGTCGTCTGGAGCGGCTGACCCCGTCCGCCCTCCGGCGGGTCAGAGCTCCTTGCCGTACCAGACGTCCATGTACGGACCGGTGCAGTACGCCGGGATCTCCGCGTACCCGTGCCGGGTGTACAGGGCGCGCGCCTCGACCAGGTCCAGGCGCGTGTTGAGGACCATCCGGCGCGCGCCGAGCGCACGGGCCGCGTCCTCGAGGCCGTCCATCAGGACGCCGGCGCCGCCGAGGCCGCGGAAGGCGTGACGCAGGAAGACCCGGGTCAGCTCGGCGCGTCCCTCGTCGAGGAGGAGGACTCCGCCGCAGGCGGCCGGCTTCCCCTCGTAGCGCCCGACGAGGAACTGCCCGGTCGGCGGGGTCAGCAGCTCGACCCCGTCACCGGTCAGACCCTCGTCGATCTCCGCCTCGGTCGCGGGCCGCTTCCAGTAGCGGCCGGCGACGTCGCCGTAGTAGTCGCGGCGCAGGGCCGTCGCGTCCGGGGTGCCGACGCGCTCGGGGGTGAAAGTCCAGGTCATGCGCGCCATTGTGTGGCGCGCACGACCCGGGGCGCAGCCCGGTTTCCCGCGGCCGGCCCGGGCGCGGCGCGGCTCAGCTCTTCGGGGACGCCTGCTGGACGACCTCGAAGGACCAGAGGGTGGACCCGGAGGCGGCGGGCTTCGGCCGCTCGCCGCCCTCGCCGCCGCCCTGGTGCGCGGCCTTCATGGAACCGTTCATCCACGCCTGGAAGTCCTCCTCGCTGCGCCAGCGGGTGTACACCAGGTACTGGTCGGTGCCTTCGAGCGGGCGCAGCAGCTCGAACCACTCGAATCCGTCGGACCCCTCGACGGCCCCGGCCCGCGACGCGAACCGCTGCTCCAGCACCTCACGCTGCTCGGCCGGAACGGTCAGGACGTTGATCTTTACGATGCTGGGCACACGACACCTCTCGGAAAGCACAGGCCGGGCGCTGCGCCGAGCCTTGACGACGTGCCTGCAGTCTCCTACATCCACCCGTCGGGACGGCGTGAGGACCCGGGCCGGGGCCGAGACGCGCGTTTCCGGGAATCCGGGCGGAGCCGCGGCCGCCGGGCCGCCGTCGACGTACTCGTGGCGCTTCTCTGTGCGCCGGGACGAGCGCGAGGTGGTGGAGCTGTTCTTCTTCTACGGTGATCCCGACATCGGGAACACGTACGTGATGACGCGTGGGGCGACGTCGTAGCGGGAGGGGAGCGGTCCGGATGCTCATGGAGGGCACGAGACAGGAGGCGGGACATGGTCGGCCCTGAGCCGGTAGTGGGGACGGACGCGATACGGAACCTGGCCGCGCGCTGGCTTCCCCTCCTCGGCGACGACGACTTCGTCGTCTCGCCGGCCGGGTTGTGGCTGGCGCTCGGGGCCGTCGCCTCCGGGGCCCGGGGGCGGACCGGGGACGAGCTGCGGGAGCTGCTCGGGGTCGAGGGGGAGGCGGCCGCCGAGGCCGTGACCCGGGCCGGGCGGTGGCTCGGGGAGACGGGCGGGGTCACGGTGGGGACCGGGGTGTGGAGCACGATGCCGCTGCTCGACGCCTTTCGGGCGGGGCTGCCCGGCGTCCGGTTCGGGGTGTTTCCCCGGGCCGCCTTGTTCGCGCTGCCCGACGCCTTCTTCGGGGCGACGGACGACATGTCCTTCGGCGAGCTCCCCGACCTTCAGGGGGAGCTCGACGCCTGGGTGCACGGTGCCACCGGAGGGCGGATCCGGCGACTGCCGCTCGAACTCGACGGGTCCGAGGACCTGGTCCTGCTCAACGCCCTCACCCTGAAGGCCTGCTGGCTGACCGCCTTCCCCGGACATCTCACCCGCGACGAGCCCTTCACCGACGGGTACGGCGACACCCGGCCCGTACCGACCATGCGGCAGCGGATCCCGGCCGGGTGGGTCTGGTACGTGGGCGGGGCCACCGTCGTCGAGCTGCCCTGCGCGGGGGAGCGGGGCGTGCGCGTGCGGTTCGTGATCGGGGGCGAGGGGGCCGGGCCCGGCGACGTGCTGCCCGCCGCCTGGGCCGGGGCCGGTGAGCGGCGGGCGCTCGTCGCCGACTCGGCCGTCCTCACCCTGCCGCGCTTCACCCTCCGTACGAAGACCGACGCGATCGAGCACCTGGCCGCGCTCGGCCTCGACCGGGCGCTCGGCCCGGAGGCCGACTTCTCGGGGATCTCCGAGGCGGACCAGTACATCGACAAGGTCGTACAGGAGGCGGTGGTCGAGATCGCCGAGGAGGGCGTGGAGGCCGCCGCCGTCACCCAGGTGACGATGACCCGCGGCGCCGCCGCGCCCCGTCACGAGGTGGTGGAACGGATCGCCTTCGACCGGCCCTTCGGGGTGGTCGTCCTCGACGGGTCCGGCGAGGTGCCGCTGTTCACGGGGTGGCGGCAGAGCGCGCCGGGGGTCTAACCCACGACGCGGGCGAGCAGCAGGCCGTCGTAGCCCTTCGTGCCGACCGTCTGGACGGCGGTCGCGTCCAGACGGGGTTCACGGGCGACGAGGTCGAACAGCTCACGGGTGCCGGTGATCGCCGGGTCGTCCGGGTCCGGGGTGGTGATCCGGCCGCCCCGCACCACGTTGTCGACGATGATCACCGTGCCGGGCCGTGAGAGCTTCAGGGCCCACTCCACGTAACGCGGGTTGTTGACCTTGTCGGCGTCGATGAAGACCAGGTCGAAGGGGCCCGCGCCCTCCGCCTCCAGGAGCGGCAGGGTGTCCAGGGCGGCGCCCGTGCGGACCTCGACGATCTTCTCGAGGCCCGCACGGGCGATGTTGGCGCGGGCGACGTCCGCGTGGGCGGGGTCGTACTCCAGGGTGATCAGCCGCCCGTCGGCGGGCAGGGCGCGGGCCAGCCAGATGGTGCTGTAGCCGCCGAGGGTGCCGATCTCCAGGATGTTCCGGGCGCCCTGCGTCTGCGCGAGCAGGTGGAGCAGCTTGCCCTGGTTGGGGGCGACGGCGATCTCGGGCAGCCCGGCCGCCGAGGAGGCGGCGAGCGCGGCGGTCAGCGCCTCGTCGGCGGGGGCGATCGTCTCGGTGAAGTAGGCGTCGACCGCGTTCCACTGGGGGTTCGTCTGCTGGTTCGTCATGCGGGCGAACGTACACCGGGGTCGGCTGCCGGACGGCGCCGTGCCACGCGTACGAGCAGGAGCGCCGTCACCACCGCGAGCAGCAGACCGCCGCCCACCGTCAGGAGCCAGACGGGGATGCCGCCGCCCACGGTGAGGAGCCGGTCGGTGTACTCGACCCGGCGGTACGGGGTGTCGGCGACGGTCCGCAGGTGGTGGTCGTCGTCGATCCGGGCCGGGTCGGGAAACTCCTGCTCCAGGACGGTCAGATGGACCGGCCGTTTCCCGGTGAGCCCGGCGACGGCGCCCTCGGGGTGTTCGATCCGGCCGGCGAAGGTCACCTCGGGGCGGTCGCCGCCGATGGAGGAGCGGGGCTCCATCCGGTGGTCGGCGAGGACGTAGAGGCCGAGGGTCTGGTCGGTCGCCGCGAGGCGGGAGAGCCGCATGGGATAGACGAGTTCGGAGGAGGCGAAGGTGATGCGCAGCGGCGTCAGCCTGCCCTGGAGGACGGTGTCCTTCTCCTGGGGGGGGCGAGGCGGACGGCGACGTACTCCCACTTCCGGTCCACGTACGGCTGGAGGGCGCCGGTCAGCCGGTCGGGCAGCTCGAAGCCGTTGGCGCGGAGCCAGTCGCCGAGGGCCTCGGGGTCGGTCGCGGTCAGCCGGGCGACGTCGAAGGGGCCGAGCCGCTCGCGGCCGACGACGCCGACGCCCGCGCCCGCGCCGGGCGGCGGGGCGCCGGCCCCGTCACCGTAGCCGTCGGTGAACGGCCAGTCGCCCTCGCGCGGCCAGAAGTGGAAGCGGTCGCGCTGTTCCGGCTCGCTGAGACGTTCGAGCGCCCGGAAGAGCTCCGGGTCGCCGAGGGTGACGTCGGCGCGGCTCGGCACCGGCATGATCCAGGCGGCCTTCCTGGCGTTGCCGTGGACGTTGAAGCGCATGACGACGGTCTCGGTGCGTCCGTCCCAGCGGACGGCGGACTCCTCCCGGTCGACGCCGATGCGCTCGGCCCTGGTCGGGATCATGGCGCCGCAGCCGCAGGCGTACGCCGGCGCGACGAGCGAGCCGAGCTGGAGCGCGAGCAGCGCGACGATGGTGGTCAGGAATCTGTGTGTCCCCCGCATGCGGGGTGGGACGTCCCCCGTGGTGTTCCGGTTCCGGTTCCGGCCGGTTCCGGCCGGTCCCGGTCCCGGTCCCGTTCCCGTGTCAGGTGGAGGCGCGGACCCTGAGCTCCTTCACGCCGTTCAGCCAGGCGGCCCGCAGCCTGCGTGGCTCGCCGGCGAGCGTGAGGTCGGGCAGGGCGTCCGCGACCGCGTTGAAGATCAGCTCGATCTCCTTGATCGCGAGGGACTTGCCCAGGCAGAAGTGGGGTCCGCCGCCGCCGAAGCCGAGGTGCGGGTTGGGGTCGCGGGTGATGTCGAAGCGTTCGGGGTCGGTGAAGACCTCGGGGTCGTTGTTGGCGGAGGAGTAGAAGAGGCCGATCCGGTCGCCCTTGGCGATCTTCTGCCCGCCGAGTTCGGTGTCCTGCGTCGCGGTCCGCTGGAAGGAGACGACGGGGGTCGCCCAGCGCACGATCTCCTCGGCGGTGGTCACGGGCCGTTCCCGCTTGAAGCGCTCCCACTCCTCGGGGTGGGTGAGGAAGGCGTGCATGCCGTGGCTGATGGCGTTCCGGGTGGTCTCGTTGCCGGCGACGGCGAGGAGGAGGACGAAGAGGCCGAACTCGTCGGAGGAGAGGTTGCCCTGGCCCTCGGCGGCGACGAGTTGGCTGACGATGTCGGCGGCGGGGCATTCCTTGCGGGCGGCGGCCATGGTCATGGCGTAGCCGATGAGTTCCATGGCGGCCTCGGCGCCGACCTCTTCGGTGATGGCGTACTCGGGATCGTCGTACGCGATCATCTTGTTCGACCAGTCGAAGATCCGGGAGCGGTCCTCCTGGGGGACGCCGATGAGTTCGGCGATGGCCTGGAGGGGAAGCTCGACGGCGACCTTGGTGACGAAGTCGAAGGTGCCGTCGGCGTCCGCGCCGCGTTTCGCCTCGTCGACGATGGCGTGGGCGCGGTCGCGCAGGGCGGTCTCCAGGTTCCGTATCGCGCGGGGGGTGAAGCCGCGCTGGACGATCTGGCGGACGCGGGTGTGCTCGGGCGGGTCCATGTTGAGCATGATCAGCTTCTGGACCTCGATTTGGTCCCGGGTGATGTGCTCGTTGAAGCGGATGACGGCGGTGTTCTCGTTCGAGGAGAACAGCTCGGGGTGGGTGGAGACGTACTTGACGTCCGCGTGGCGCGTGACGGCCCAGTACCCGCCGTCCTCGAAGCCGGTGACGCCGGGCGGCTGGGGGCACCACCAGACGGGCGCGGTCCGCCGCAGCCGGGCGAACTCCGGGAAGGGGACGCGGTCGCGGAGCAGATCGGGATCGGTGGCGTCGAACCCTTCGGGGAGAAGCCCTTCGGGAAGAGGGGGGCAGGGCATCGGCAACACACTCCACATCTGATGAGACCTGATGGACCGTCAGGAGTTGCCGGGAAAGTTAGTAACGAGTTCTACAAGTAGCAAGGGCCAGAACGGGAAGTGTTGCCTCCCGGACCCTTGCGTACCCGCGGTAGCAGTCATAAGACTGCACAGAGAACTAGAACGCGTATCAGTTCCCCGTGACGCCGACCGACGGGCTGCCGGGACGCCCCGTCCGGTCGAGGAGAGGACGAGCCCATGGCCGCGGAACCCGTCATCGTCGAAGCCGTACGCACCCCCATCGGCAAGCGCGGAGGCGCGCTCGCCAACCTCCACCCCGCCTACCTCCTGGGCGAGACCTACCGCGAACTCCTCGGACGCACCGGCATCCACGCCGACTGCGTCGAGCAGATCGTCGGCGGTACGGTCACCCACGCCGGCGAGCAGTCCATGAACCCGGCGCGCACCGCCTGGCTCACCATGGGCCTCCCCTACGAGACGGCCGCCACCACCGTCGACTGCCAGTGCGGTTCCTCGCAGCAGGCGAGCCACATGGTCGCCAACATGGTCGCGGCCGGGGTCATCGACATCGGGATCAGCTGCGGCGTCGAGGCCATGTCCCGGGTGCCGCTCGGCTCCGGTTCCAAGCACGGCCCCGGCAAGCCCTTCCCCGACGAGTGGAACGTCGACCTCCCCAACCAGTTCGAGGCCGCCGAACGCATCGCCCGCCGGCGCGGCCTCACCCGTGAACGCGTCGACTCCCTCGGGCTGCTCTCCCAGGAACGGGCCGCGCACGCCTGGGCCGAGGAGCGCTTCAAGCGCGAGACCTTCGCCGTCCAGGTCCCCACCACCGAGGAGGAACAGGCCGCGGGGCAGGGCATGTGGCGGCTCGTCGACCGGGACGAGGGCCTGCGCGACACCACCATGGAGGGCCTCGCCCGCCTCAAGCCCGTCATGCCGACCGCCGTCCACACCGCCGGGAACTCCTCGCAGATCTCCGACGGCGCCGCCGCCCTCATGTGGGCCTCCAAGCGCATGGCCCGCGCCCTGAAGCTCCGCCCCCGCGCCCGGATCGTCGCCCAGGCCCTCGTCGGCGCCGACCCGCACTTCCACCTCGACGGCCCGATCGACGCCACGCGCGCGGTCCTCGGCAAGGCCGGCATGTCGCTCAGGGACATCGACCTGGTCGAGATCAACGAGGCCTTCGCCTCGGTGGTACTGAGCTGGGCACAGGTCTTCGAACGGGACCTGGACGGCCTGGAGAAGGTCAACGTCAACGGCGGCGCCATCGCCCTCGGCCACCCCGTCGGCGCGACCGGGGCACGGCTCATCGCCACCGCCCTGCACGAACTGGAGCGATCCGACAAGGAGTTCGCGCTCATCACGATGTGCGCGGGCGGAGCGGTGGCGACCGGGACGATCATCCAGCGGCTGTAGCCGCCGTGGCCGCTTCGGCCAGGTCCGCCAGGTACCCCGCGGCGCTCGTGCCCGCACGGGCGAGGGCCGCGCCCTGGCCGGCCCACAGGTTGACGTACTCGGCACGCCCCGCGGCCCCCGCCGCCCGGCGGATCGGCTGCATCAGGGCGTTCTGGACGGGATACGGCGGGACCTCGTCCTCGTACGCCGCCATCTCACGGACGAAGCGGTTCGGGACGCCCCGGGCCGTGCGACCGGAGAAGAGGCGGGTGAGGACCGTCGTGCGGGAGGCGGACGTGCCGAGCGTCCGCCGGTGCGCCTCGCTCGCGCCCGACTCGCGGGTGGCGAGGAAGCCCGTACCGATCTGGACGGCGTCGGCGCCGAGGGCGAGCGCGGCCGCGATCCCCCGCCCGTCGACGATGCCGCCCGCCGCGACCACCGGCACGGTGACCGCGTCCGCCACCTGCGGGACCAGCGAGAACGTACCGACCAGGGACTCCCGTACCGGACGCAGGAACGCCCCCCGGTGCCCGCCCGCGTCGCTGCCCGACGCGACGATCGCGTCCACGCCCGACCTTTCGAGGGCCACGGCCTCCTCTACCGTCGTCGCCGTACCGATCAGGGCGATGCCGAGCCGTCGCGTCTCCGAGACGAGCCGGCGTGACGGCGGCCCCATCACCAGGCTGATCACCGGCGGCCCGGCGGCGAGCAGGGCGTCGACCTGCGCCTCGTACTCCGGCCGTGCCGCCACGTCGGCGGCCGCCGGCGCGGTCACGCCGAGCCGCTCGTAGTACGGCTCCAACCGGGCGATGTGCGCGGCGAGTTCCCTGTCGGTCGGCCGGAGCGCCCGCTCGTCCGCCAGCGGCACCCACAGGTTCACCGCGAACGGCCGCCCCGTGCGCGCCTTCAGCCGGGCCACCAGGTCCGTGATCTCCTCCGGGGCGAGGACGTGTGCTCCGTACGAGCCGAGCCCGCCGCCCTCCGAGACCGCGGCGGTCAGCTCCACCGAGGAGAGCCCGCCGCCGAAGGGGCCCTGCACGATCGGCAGCTCGACGCCGAGGAGCTCCCCGAGCCGGCCCGGCCTCATGCCGTCACCGCCAGGGCGCGCTCCGCCTCGCGGCCCAGGGCCTGGCGCAGCGCGGCCCGCGCCACACGCTCGCCCAGGTGCCGGGCCGTCCGCAGGTCGGACACCCCCGGCGCCTCGTCCGGGCCGAGGTCGGAGGGGGACTGGGCCATGGCGCCGACGAAGCCGCCGAGCCGGTTGAGGTCCTCGGGGCTGCCCCCGCTGGAGTAGATCCAGCCGGGTTCCAGGCCCAGCGGCACCCAGGTCATGCCGTGCTGCGCGGCGAAGACGGTCAGCGAGAGCAGGGCGTTGTCCTTGTTGCCGTTCACCCCCGCCGAGTTGGTGAAGCCGGCCGCGAGCTTGTCCTGCCAGCCGCGCGCGGCCCAGACCGGCGCGCTCGCCTCGGCGAACCGCTGGAAGCCGGCCGAGGTCGCCCCCATGTAGGTGGGCGACCCGAAGACGATCGCCTCGGCCCCGTCGAGGGCGGCCCACAGCGACGCGTCGAGGGACGACACGTCCCGCGGGTCGGCGTGGACGCCGGGGACGGAGGCGGCGCCCTCGGCGACGGCGGCGGCCTGGCGGGCGGTGTGCCCGTAGCCGCTGTGGTGGGCGACGACGACGGTGACGGACGGGGCGCCGGGGGAGAGGAGGGTGAGGGGGGCGGTGGTGGGTACGGGGGGCATGCGCGGTCTCCTGTGTCGTCGGCGGGCCGTGTGCCCGCCGCCGTCGAGGACACTAGACGACCGGTCAACTAAAAAGCCACACCGCTCTCGACCCGCATAGTTGACCGGCCGTATAGTGATCGCCATGGGACGCACCAGCACGGCACGCGAGCGGCTCCTCGAAGCCACCGGTGACCTCATGCGCAGCCGCGGCTACGGCGGCCTCGGTGTCGCCGAGATCTGTGCCCGCGCCGACGTGCGGAAGGGCAGCTTCTACCACTTCTTCGAGTCCAAGCAGGCCCTCACCGTCGAGGTCGTCGACGCCTACTGGCAGGACGAGCGGGCCTGCTGGACCGGGGCGCTCGCGGGCCCCGAGCCCGCCCTCGAACGGCTCCGCCGCCTGCTCGACGGCATGGCCGCCGTCCAGCGCCGGACGAAGGAGACCTCCGGCACGGTCGACGGCTGCCTCCTCGGGAACCTCGCCCTGGAGCTGAGTACCCAGGAGCCCGGTGTCCGGGCCCGCCTGGAGGAGATCTTCGACGAGCAGATCGCCCTGGTCGCCGGCGTCCTCGCCGAGGCCTCGGCCGACGGCGCCGTCCCGGCGGACCGGACCACGACAGCGACCGCCCGCGCGGTCGTCGCACTCCTTGAGGGCCTGGTGCTCTTCGCCAAGCTCAGGAACGATCCGGCGGTCATGGACGACCTGTGGCCGCAGACGCTGATGCTGCTCGGTGCGGAGAGCGCGTAGAGGGCGCAGAGGGGGCAGGTCGGGGGTCCCGGGCCCGGGGCCGGAAACGCCGCAGGCCCCGCCCTCCTTGTGCGGGAGGCGGGGCCTTGCGTGGGGGCGGCTTTCGGCGGTGACTCTTAGTACCAGCCGTTGGCCTGCCAGAACGCCCAGGCGGCGTTCGGGGAGCCGTAGCGCTCGTTCATGTAGTCGAGACCCCACTTGATCTGCGTGGCGGGGTTCGTCTTCCAGTCGGAACCGGCCGAGGACATCTTCGAGGCCGGGAGGGCCTGCACGAGACCGTAGGCACCACTGGAGGAGTTGGTGGCCGTGTGGTTCCAGTGGGACTCGTGCTCGACGATCTTGCTGAAGGACGCGTACTGCGAGGCGGGAACGATCTGTCGTGCGAGCTCCTGCGGGCTGGCGGCCGAAGCCGAGCCCGTCGTGCCCAGCACCGCACCGGACGCGCCCAGCAGCACGGCTGCGGAGACGGCGATCTTCTTGTTGCGGGCAGAGGCGCGAGTGGTGAGCGAGCGGATCAACGTATCGACCTAACTTCGGGGACAAGGGGCGCGCCGGGCGTTTTCGGCAAGCCGGAACCAGAGCCCGGGGAACCCGGGAACTGGGGGGAACCGGCCGTCCGAGGCGCCGTGGTGAGCACCGGCTGCCTGGCGACGTCCACCAGACAACCAGGGCCCGAACGCCGACGCAACGACCCCCTGTACGAGGAAGGTTCGGACCCGAGAGGCGATCGTCGGGGGGTGGACCGGAGATGATTTCGCAGGTCATGACCCCTGATGGGTGATTTGGGTGGGTACCGCCCGGCTACTATTCCGGCTCGTACGTGACGTAGGTCCTGTGGGGCGCCTCACCCGGCGAGGCCTCCGCAGGGGCCTCGAATGTGACCTGGGCCTCGAAGTTCGCCCGCCGCGTGGCCCGCCGCAGCGCCTTCAGGAGCGTGCCGCCGATCGTGAGGGTGAGGACGACGGTCAGGGCGGCCCGGCCGAGGTCCCAGCCGAGGGAGGTCGCCACCAGGAAGGCGAGGAAACGGACCAGGTTCTCGTGCAGCGGCGCACCCGGGACGAAGTAGATCCCGCCGCTCCCGTCCCCCATGGCACCCTCCCCGCCACCGAGCGTCACCCAGCCGTAGAGATTGGTGACCGTGCCGTACGCGAACGCCGCCACGAAGCCGTACGCCGACAGCATCAGGAGCTCGCCCCGCCCCCGCGTCCCACGAGAGCCCGGCAGCAGCCCGGCGCCCATCGTGAACCAGCCCATCGCGAGCATCTGCGTCGGCATCCACGGCCCCACACCACCGGTGAGCAGGGCGGACGCGAACATCGTCACCGCGCCGAGGACGAAACCGAAACCCGGTCCGAGGACCCGGCCGCTCAGCACCATCAGGAAGAACATCGGCTCCAGACCGGCCGTCCCCGCCCCGAGCGGCCGCAGGGCGGCCCCCACGGCGGCGAGCACCCCCAGCATCGCGACCGCCTTCGCGTCCATCCCGCAGTCGGCGATCGTGGCGACGACCACCGCGATCAGCAGCGGGAGCAGGACGGCGAAGAGCCAGGGCGCGTCCGCCGCGTGCGTGGTGACGGCCGAGGTCGCGTCGGCGAAGAGCGGCCAGCAGATGCCGAAGACCCCGACCACGGAGACCAGGACCAGCGCGGCGACGGAACGGGGCCCCAGACGGATCGGGCGCGTGCTCGCGGGGCGGCTCCTCGCGGGGCCCTCTTCTGCGGGGCCTTTCACAGCGCCTCCTCCACCTGCTCGACCGTGAGCCAGGGCCGCGGGGCGAGGATCTTCGCGACCTGCGGCGAGAACGCGGGCGAGGAGACGACGACCTCGGCCGTCGGGCCGTCCGCGACCACCTCGCCGTCCGCGACGATCACCACCCGGTGTGCCAGCTCGGCCGCCAGCTCCACGTCGTGCGTGGCGAGCACGATCGCGTGCCCGTCCGCCGCGAGGGAACGCAGATGGGTGACCAGACGGGCCTTCGCCGCGTAGTCCAGACCCCGCGTCGGCTCGTCCAGGAGCAGCAGCGGCGGGCGGCCGGTCAGGACGACGGCCAGCGCGAGCGCCAGGCGCTGCCCCTCGGACAGGTCCCGGGGATGCGTGTCGTCCGCCACTCCGGGCAGCAGCTCCGACACCAGTGCCCGGCAGGTCCCGGGGGCGGCGCCCGCGTCCGCGTCGGCCGCGGCGCACTCGGCGGCCACGGTGTCCGCGTACAGCAGGTCGCGCGGTTCCTGCGGGACCAGGCCGACCCGGCGGATCAGCTCGCGGGGGTCCGTCTCGTGCGGGGTCCGCCCCGCGACGCGGACGGTGCCGGCGGTGGGGGCGATCATGCCGACGAGGGTCGAGAGCAGGGTGGACTTTCCGGCGCCGTTGCGGCCCATGAGCGCGAGGGTCTCGCCCGCCCGGACCTGGAGGTCGATGTGGCGGAGGGCCTCCACGCGGCCGCGGCGGACGGCGAGGCCTTCGGTGAGGACGAGGGGGGTGGTGGGGGTGGTGGGAGTGACAGGGCGGGTGCGGCGCCGCTTGAAGAGGCTGAGTCCCCCACCCCGCCCCTTCCCGAAACCGGGGCTCCGCCCCAGACCCCGGTCCTCAAACGCCGGCGGGGCTGAAGGTTCGGCCCCGCCGGCGTTTGAGGCGCGGGGTACGGGGTGGAGCCCCGCGGGGACCCGCCCCTCCAGCCGGGCCTTCAGCGCGTCCGCCCTCCGCCGCGCGTCCCGCACCGTCAGCGGCAGCGGCTCCCAGCCCGCCAGCCGTCCGAGCCCCACCACCGGCGGGTGCACCGGTGACACCGCCATGATCTCGGCGGGGGAGCCCATCACGCCCTCCGGCAGTAGCAGCACCTGGTCCGCGTACTGCACCACCCGTTCAAGGCGGTGCTCCGCGAGCAGCACCGTCGTGCCCAGGTCGTGCACCAGGCGCTGGAGGACCGCGAGGACGTCCTCCGCCGCCGACGGGTCGAGCGCCGAGGTCGGCTCGTCGAGGACGAGGACCTTGGGGTGCGGGGTGAGGACGGAGCCGATCGCGACCCGCTGGCGCTGGCCGCCGGAGAGCGTGGCGAGGGGGCGGTCGCGGAGTTCCGCGAGGCCGAGGAGGTCGAGGGTCTCCTCGACGCGGCGCCGCATGACGCCGGGCGCGAGGCCGAGGGACTCCATGCCGTACGCCAGCTCGTCCTCGACCGTGTCGGTGACGAAGTGCGCGGACGGGTCCTGGCCGACCGTGCCCACCAGGTCCGCGAGCTCGCGCGGCGGATGGGTGCGGGTGTCGCGGCCGTCGACGGTGACGCGGCCGGTCAGGGTGCCGCCCGTGAAGTGGGGGACGAGTCCGGAGACCGCGCCCAGGAGGGTCGACTTGCCGGCGCCCGAGGGGCCGACGAGCAGCACGAGCTCTCCCTCGGGGACGGTGAGGTCCACGTTCCGCAGGGTCGGCGGCTGCTGCCCGTCGGACCCCTCGTAGGTCACCGAGACGTTCTCGAAGCGGATCACGCGTTCTCCTTGGCGACGGAGGCAACGGGGGGAACGGGGGCCACGAACGCGGGCAGCAGCCCCAGCAGGATCGATGCGGCGGGCCAGAGCGGCAGCTCCGGCGCCTCCAGGGGGACGACCCCGGGGTGCAGCGCGTCCGGCGCGTACGCGTTCGCCCAGATCATCAGGACGGCGACGGCCACTCCCGAGCTCGTGACCAGCCAGGCCCGGAGGCCCCAGCGGTCCGGCCGGTAGCGGGTGCGGACCGTCCTGCGCCCGCCGAGCCGCAGCCCCGCCATGGCGGCGAGGAGCCCGCCGCCGAGCAGCGGCAGCCCGTACCCCGCGCCCTCCGCCGCGAGCAGCCCGTACGAACCGGCGCAGACGCCGAGCAGCCCGCCCAGGGTCAGCACGTTCGTGGTGCGCCGGACGGAGGCCGGGACCCGCGCCGTCCGCCCGTAACCGCGCGCGTCCATCGAGGCCGCGACGGCGATCGACCGTTCGAGGGCTCCCTCGAGGACCGGCAGGCCGACCTGGAGGACCGCCCGTACGCCGCCGGCGGGACGGCCGCGGAGCCGGCGGGCGGTCCGCAGCCGGACCACGTCGGCGACCATGTTCGGCGCGAAGGTCATCGCCACGACGACGGCGACCCCCACCTCGTACAGCGCGCCCGGCAGCGATTTGAGCAGCCGCGCCGGGTTGGCCAGGGCGTTCGCCGCGCCCACGCAGATCAGCAGGGTCGCCAGCTTGGCCCCGTCGTACACCGCGAACACCAGCTGCTCGGCCGTCACCCGGCCCCCGATCCGTACCCCTTGGGCCCAGTCGGGCAGCGGCACCTCGGGCAGCGTGAACAGGACGTGCGTTCCCGGGATCGGGGAGCCGAGCAGCAGCGAGAAGACGACCCGCAGGAAGACGACGAACAGGCCGAGCTTCACGAACGCGCCGTACGAGCGGGCCCAGGGCGCGTCCGTACGGCGGGCCGCCACGACGTAACCGGCGACCCCGACGAGCAGGCCGAGGAGCAGGGGGTTGGTGGTACGGGAGGCGGCGACGGCCAGACCGAGCGCCCACAGCCACCAGGCGCCGGCGTGCAGGGCGTTGGCCCGGCTCGCCTCGGGGGCGCGCAGGGCGACGGGGGACATCACGCCGAACACGCGGAACACGGGGAGCACGCGGAGCACGCGGAGCACTGAGGACGCGGGGGACACGCGGAGCGCGGAGGCCGCGCGGAACATGCGGGGCTCATCCGCGGCGGCGGGCCTTCCAGACCGCGGCCCCGCCGAGGGCCAGGACGGCCGCCCCGCCGGCGAGTACGCCGAAGGACGGGCCCCCTCCCTCTTCCCCCGCGGCCGACGGGGTCGCCGCGGTCGAAGCGCTGGGCGTGACCGACGCCGGGGCCGTCTCCGCGACCTGCTCGCCGCAGCCCTTCGCCGGATAGCCGGCGATCCCGCACAGCATGGCCGCGCTGTCGTACCGCAGGGGCTTCGCCACCGCGGCGAGCGCCTCCGCGGCCGTCGCGTCCTCGCGGACCCGGGCGCAGCCGACCTCGGCCGCCTTCTCGGGCGGGGTCTCGCCGGGCGGGGCGTCCGCCGGGCCGCCGAAGTCGACGACGACCGCGACCCGCTTGGCGCCGTCCTTCTTCTCCACGCTCCCGCAGACCTCCGCGAAGCCGGGCCGGACGGAGGGCAGGGAGGTGTCGTCCGTGCCGTTGCTGACCGCGAAGCGGAAGCCGATCGTGTCGCCGTCGGCGGGGCGGGCGGTCGCGGGGCCCTGGGTGGCGTACGCCCACGGCTTGCCGCCGTCGCTCTCCCAGAACGACCAGTAGCGGTAGCCGGCCGCCTGGGCCGGAGCCGCGGCGATCCCGGTCAGCGTGAGCAGCGCTCCGGCGGCGGCGGCCGCGACGCGGGCGCCGCGCCTTCCGGCCGTCGTCACTTCTTGCGCCCGCTCACGAGGAAGCCGATGCCGACGCCGACGACCATGCCGATGCCGATGATCCACCAGACGTCGAAGCCGCGGCCCTCGTCGTCGCTCGTCGAGGACGCGGAGGTGTCGGGGGTCTTGGGCGCGGGGCCGGTGGCGTTGAGCTGCTCCACCAGGTCCGCCGTGCCGAACTCGCGCGGGTCGGTGTCGGTCGCGCGGGCGGCCAGGATCAGCTGGGCGTAGGCGGCGGGGCCGCTCTCCTTCGCCCAGGCGGCGGAGTTCTTCTCCAGCCACTCCAGGGCGGGCTTCGCCTCCTTGGCCGCGCCGGAGGCGGCGAGCGCGACGACGGCGTCGGCGGTGTTGCCGATGTCGGGCTGCTCGGCGGTGTCGGTGGCGCCCGGCATCGGCGGCAGGGTGAGGTGGCCGGTCTTCGCGAGGGTCTGTGCCAGGTAGGAGGCGCCGTTGAGCGCGGCCCGCTCGACCGTCGGCTTCGACAGGTCGGTGCAGACCGGCGGCTGCTCCGGGGACGCCTTGGCGGCGACGATGCTCTTGCCGAGGCCGGCGAGGGTGGCCGCGGCGGTGGCGTCGGCGTTCGCGAGCAGCTTGCCGGTCTCGTCCGGCTGGTACGCGAAGGCGCCCGCGCCGGCCTTGTCCGAGCAGGGCAGCGCGAAGGAGAGGAGCGCGTCGTAGGGCGTACGGCCCTCGACGGAGGTGAACGAGCCGGGCCGCACGCCGGTCGCGGCGAGCGCGCCGACGACGATCGAGGTGGAGTTGGCGTCGCTGGCGCCGCCGACGCCGTATCCCCAGCCGCCGTCCTTGTTCTGCACGGTGCGCAGCCAGTCGGAGCCGGCCTTGACGGCCCGGTCGATCTTCTCCGGTTCGGTGGCCTGGCGGCGGACGGCGCGGAGCGCCTGCACGGCGACGGCGGTGGCGTTGGTGTCCCGCATCGTCTTCGCGTCGCAGGCCTTCGTGACGTCCGCGCGGTACGAGCTGAAGGAGCCGTCCTCGCACTGCTGGCCGAGGAGCCAGGCCACGGCCTGGTCGGCGGGCTGGAAGTCGGTGGCGCGCTGGGCGAGGAAGGCGAGCGACTGGCGCCAGACGCCGTCGTACGTCGGGTCCTTCGTGCCGTACAGGCCGGGCGGGAGCGCGCCGGCCGAGGGGGAGGGGGAGGGCGCGGCGGTGGCGGCCCCGGCTGCTCCGGTGCCGAGCAGGACGGCGGCGGCTGCGAGCGCGGCGGCGCCTCGGCGGACGGTGTTCATGGGGCCCTCTCCTGCGGCCGGGCTCCGGCACGCCTCAGGGGCACCAGGCTCCGGCTCCGTATTCCTCGACGGTGCCGGCGTTCACGTCCCGGACGGGGCATTCCGACTCGCCGCTCACGGAGAGCGGCTCACGGTTGCGCGGTCAGTGCCGGATTCGCACCGGCTTCCCCCCGTACGGGCATGATGACGACGGGCCACACTCTACCGGCCCGTACGGCCCCGTCCCCGGGGGGTGCGAGGCGGCTCACACCCGGACGGGAGGCGGGCTCCGGGGTGATCCCGGACGGGCTTCGCGGGCGCGCTGCCGGAGAGCGGACCGCTGTGCCATGCTGACGGCCGCGCCCGTGTGCGCGAGGTCCACGTGAGAACCGCAGAACCTCGTACGCACGCGCGCGTGAACGCACGCACGGGACCGCGCGGGCGCACGCGCGCGTGAACACGTGGTCATGTGGTCATGTGGACGTGGTGCGACACGGGGCGCGATGACGACGGCGTCTTCACGGGGGGTGCGGAATGCGGCCGTTGACCGAGAGCGACCCGCGGGCGGTCGGTTCCTACCGGCTGCTCTACCGCCTGGGCGAGGGCGGCATGGGCCGCGTCTACCTGGGTCGGTCGCGGGGCGGCCGCACGGTCGCGCTGAAGGTGGTGCACGGCGCGATCGCGGGTGACCCGGGCTTCCGTACACGCTTCGCCCGCGAGGTACGGGCCGCCCAGTCGTTACGGGGGGCGGGCACCGTCCCGGTCCTGGACGCCGACCCGGACGCGGAGGTTCCCTGGCTGGCCACCGCGTACGTGCCGGGGCCCGCGCTCTCCGAGGCGGTCCTCGGGCACGGGCCGCTGCCCGAACCGGCCCTGTGGCGCCTGCTCTCCGGCCTCGCGCACGCCCTCGAAGGGGTGCACCGCGCGGGGCTCGTGCACCGGGACGTGAAACCGTCCAACGTGCTGCTCTCGCTGTCCGGCCCCCTGCTCATCGACTTCGGCATCGCGCGCTCCGCCGACGAGACGGCCCTGACGGGGACGGGTCTGGTCGTCGGTTCGCCCGGGTTCATGTCGCCGGAGCAGGCGGAGGGGCGGCCGGTCGGGCCCGCGGCGGACGTCTTCTCGCTCGGCGCGGTGCTGGCGTTCGCGGCGACCGGGCGGGGGCCCTTCGGGGGCGGCTCGGTGGCGGAGCTGCTGTACCGGCTCGTCCACCACGAGCCCGACCTCACGGGGGCCGAGGGGCCCTTCGCGGAACTCGTACGCCGCTGCCTGGCCAAGCGGCCGGAGGAGCGCCCACCGGTGGCGGAGCTCACGGCCGTCGCCGACGCCCACCTCGGGGACACCGGGCCCTGGCTCCCGGCGCCGGTCGTCGCGGCCATCGCGCAGAAGGGGGAGGAACTGCTCAACGCGGAGGCTGAGCCGGAGCCGGAGCCCCCTGGTGGGGGCAGCGGGACGGCCGCGAACACGAACACGCCCGCGAGCGCGGGCGCCGATCCGTCGCAGGGCGCCCTCACCGCCGTACTCCCGCAGCCGCAGCCGCAGCCGCCGCCACCAACCGCTGTGCTGCCCGCTCCCGCCCGGACCCCTGCCCGGACCCCTGCCCGGACCCCTGCCCGGACCCCTGCCCGGACTCCTGCCCGGACCCCCGTCCGGGGCCCGGCCGCCGTGCCGCGAGCGCGGGCGTCGTCGAAGGGGGCGCCGTCCGCGCGGGAAGTCGCCGTGCGCACTCTGACCGCCGGCCTGGGCCGGCCCGTCCTCGGGCTGTTCTACCTGGTGCCGATGCTGGCGTTCCTCGTGGGCGGGGTCGACCTCCTGGAGCGGGCGGCGGTCCATCCCTCGCTCTCCGACCAGGCGGGCGGGGCCTATCAATGGGCGATGAACGACTGGTGGCGCCTCCCCGCGACCCTGCTCCTCATCGTCGCGATGGCCGGGCTCCACACCTACCGGCGGCGGCTGTTGACGGTGCCGCAGGGCAGGGTCCGGCTCTGGGCCGCCGGTATCGCCGTCTACTGGATGGCGCTGTGCGCCGTGCTGACGCTGCACCTCCTCTGGTTCCTGTTCGTCCACAACGGTTACGCCTACGGGGAAGGCGGGGGGCAGCACTACCTGTGGTGGGTGGCGCTGCCGGTGATGGTCCTCGGAGGTGGCTTCTCCCCGATCGTCCTGGTCATGTCGATCGTCCGTCTGGTGAAGGCCTGAGGCCTCACACCGCCACGTACTCCACCGGGTCCGTGCCGGGCACCGGTTCGGCGCGGCCCAGTTTCACCAGGCGGCGGACGTGCGCCTCGGCTTCGCTGACGGCGATGTTCCGGGAGCCGTGGGGGATCTGCTCCCAGGGGCGGTTCCACTCCATCCGCTCGGCGAGCTGCCAGGGGGTGAGGGGTGCGGCGAGGAGGCCGAGGAGTCCGGTGAGCCGTTCCTCGTGGTGGTCGAGGAGTGCGCGGACCCGGCCGGCGGCGTCGGTGAAGGCGTGCTGATGGGCGGGGAGGACCTCGGCGACGCCGAGGCGGCCGACGCGTTCGAGGGAGTCGAGGTAGTCGCCGAGGGGGTCGGTGACAGTGGAGTCGTCGGGGTCCTCGTACAGGCCGATGTGCGGGGAGATCCCGGGCAGCAGGTGGTCGCCGGAGAAGAGACGGCCGTGGCCGGGCAGCCGCGAGGGGTGCTCCTCCTCCAGGTGGAGGCAGACGTGGCCGGGGGTGTGGCCCGGGGTCCAGATCGCGCGCAGTCGCCGTCCGGCCAGGTCGAGCAGCTCGCCGGGGACGATCTCGCGGTCGGGGAGGGCGGAGCGCAGGCCGGGGAGGGTGCCCAGGCGGCCGGAGGCGCGGGCGGCCCGCAGCGGGGCGAGGTGCTCCTCGGGGGCGCCGACGGTGGCGAGTTTGCGGGCGAGGTAGTCGAGCCAGGTGCCGGGTTCGGACTCGCGGGTGCGGCGGACGACGGCCGTGTCGGCGGCGTGCATGGCGATCCAGGCCCCGGACTCCTCGCGGACCCGGCCGGAGAGGCCGTGGTGGTCGGGGTGGTGGTGGGTGATGACGACGCCGTGGACGTCCGACACGTCGAGGCCCAGCGCGTGGAGTCCGGCGGCGAGTTCGGTCCAGGAGGCCGGGTCGTCCCAGCCGGTGTCGACGAGGACAGGGCCGCGGTCGGTGTCGAGGACGTGCACCAGGGTGTGGCCGAGCGGATTATCCGGGATGGGCACCCGGAGCGACCAGACGCCTCCGCCGTGCTCGGTCACCTGGGTCATGGGCGGGTCCTCATCTCTCCAAGGCGGTGCGGAGCGTGCTCGACCACTGCTCATCATAACGAGAACTGACTACCCGTCAGAGCGGCTCGCGCCTCTTGGGCCCGGCAGGGTGTTCGGTCATCGTGGTGGGCGTTGCCGACATGACAGGGGAGAAGGACGCGATGACACCTGCTGGGGGGGAAGAGGACGACTACGGAGCCAGGTTGGGGTTCTCCCGCGGCCTGGTGGTGCAGGAGCTCGGCCAGGACGACGATGTCGACGACGGTCTGCGGGAGTCGGTCGAGGAGGCCATCGGGGGGAGTCTCGTCGATGACGATCACCAGGGTGCGGTCGATGTCGTGCTCCTGTGGCTCCGGGAGGGGGACGGTGACCTCGTCGACATCCTGACGGAGGCGGCCGTCCCTCTCGCGGCCGACGGCCACATCTGGGTGCTGACACCGAAGACCGGCAAGCCCGGCCACCTGGAGCCCGGCGAGATCGGAGAAGCCGCTCCGGCGGCCGGCCTGTCGCGGACCGGCACCGTCGCGGCGGGGGCCTGGACCGCGTCCCGGCTGGTTCGTCCCGAGGTGCCCGACGCGCGCACCTCGGGACGGCGGGGCGTCTGACGGACCGGAGGCGGCCCCGGCCGCATGGTCAAGACCCCGCCAGTCGTAAAACGGCTGGTGGGGCCCATTCCGTCCGGAGCATTGCCCCCTATAACTAGAACTGGTATCAGTTCTGGGTATCAGTTCTGATGAATCGTCAGGGAGTTCCTTCTCCTCTGGAGGCGGCGGGCATGACCGAGCTTGTGGAGCACGGAAAGCTTTTCATCGGCGGGCAGTTGACCGACCCGCTCGGCGAGGAGGTCATCGAGGTCATCTCCCCGCACACCGAGGAGGTCATCGGGCGCGTCCCGCACGCCTCCACCGCCGACGTCGACCGGGCCGTGGCCGCCGCACGCCGGGCCTTCGACGAAGGGCCGTGGCCCCGGATGCCGGTGGAGGAGCGGATCGCCGTCGTCAGCCGCATCAAGGACGCCGTCGCCGTCCGCCACGAGGAGATCGCCCGCTCCATCAGCGCGCAGAACGGCTCCCCGTACTCCTGGTCCGTCCTCGCCCAGGCGCTCGGCGCGATGATGGTCTGGGACGCGGCGATCACCGTCGCCCGCGACTTCGCGTACGAGGAGCGGCGCGGCGGCATCCTCGGGCCGCTGCTCGTCCGGCGCGAGCCGGTCGGGGTGGTCGCGGCCGTCGTCCCGTGGAACGTGCCCCAGTTCACCGCCGCCGCCAAGCTGGGACCCGCACTGCTCGCCGGCTGCACGGTGGTCCTCAAGCCGTCGCCCGAGTCGCCCCTCGACTCGTACATCCTCGCCGACATCGCCACCGAGGCCGGGCTTCCCGAGGGGGTGCTCAGCATCCTGCCCGCCGACCGCGAGGTCAGCGAGTACCTCGTCGGCCACCCCGGCGTCGACAAGGTCTCCTTCACCGGCTCGGTCGCCGCCGGCCGGCGGGTCATGGAGGTCGCCTCCCGCAACCTCACCCGCGTCACCCTCGAACTCGGCGGGAAGTCGGCCGCGGTGATCCTGCCCGACGCGGATCCGGCGACCGCCGTCGCCGGGATCGTCCCGGCCGCCTGGATGAACAACGGCCAGGCGTGCGTGGCCCAGACCCGTATCCTCGCCCCCCGCTCGCGGTACGAGGAGATCGCCGAGGCCTTCGCCGCGGCGGCCGGCGCGCTCGTCGTCGGCGACCCGCTCGACCCGGCCACCCAGGTCGGCCCGCTCGTCGCCAGGCGCCAGCGGCAGCGCTCCCTCGACTACATCGGCATCGGCCAGGCCGAGGGCGCCAAGGTCCTCGCGGGCGGGGGCCGCCCGGCCGGGCTCGACCGCGGCTGGTACGTCGAACCGACGCTCTTCGGCGGCGTCGACAACTCCATGCGGATCGCCCGCGAGGAGATCTTCGGCCCGGTCATCTGCCTCCTGCCGTACGGGGACGAGGCCGAGGCCCTGCGGATCGCGAACGACTCCGACTTCGGCCTCAGCGGCAGTGTCTGGACCAGGGACGTCGAGCACGGCATCGACTTCGCCCGGGAGGTGCGCACCGGCACCTTCAACGTCAACACCTTCAGCCTCGACATGCTCGGACCCTTCGGCGGCTACAAGAACTCCGGCCTGGGCCGCGAGTTCGGCCCCGAGGGCTTCGGCGAGTACCTGGAGCACAAGATGATCCACCTGCCGGCCGGATACGGGGACGCGTGATGGGGGACCGCTGGCACGTCGAGGTCGACCGGGGCGTCTGCATCGGCTCCGGCATGTGCGTGAACCACGCCCCGGACGACTTCCGCCTCGACACGGCCCGCCAGTCGCACCCCCGCGCCCCGGAGACCGACGCGGGCGAACTCCTGCTCGCGGCGGCGGAGGGCTGCCCGGTGGAGGCGATCCTGATCACCCTCGCGGAGGGGGGAGAGCCGGTGTTCCCGCCGGAGGAGTGACCGCGCCCGCCCCGTGCCCGGCCGCCCGTTCCACGCCCCGCGCCCGCTCGCCGGGACCGCCCGTGACCTGGTCTTCCCCCGTGTGTGACACTCCCTCGGCACAGCAGGAACACAGGGAGCGGGGACGTCATGCGGGGTCGGAGTACACGGTGGGCGGCGGTCGGGGGCGCGGTGGCGGTGGCGTTCCTCGGGACGGGGTGCGGGGCCGGCGCGGGGGCGGAGGCCTTCGACCGTGAGGCGGTGCACACCGAGATCGTCGCCGCCGTCGAGGGCGCGGGGCTGCCGAAGTCCGGCACCCCGGGGCTCGGCGGGTCGACCCCCACGCCCGGGCCCACGCCGTCCACGGAGCGGGAGCGGGTGGAGGAGCGCGCCGCGGCCTGCTCCGCCGCCTGGCAGTACGTCGGCCCCGTCGTCGACGGGTCGCGCGGCGGCTTCGACAAGGCGGTCGCCGCCCTCGCGGGGGAGCGCTGGAGCCAGTCGCAGCGCCAGGTGGAGAAGCTGGACGACAAGGGCGGCACCATGGTCGGGGTCACGCTCGAGAAGCGGGGCTGGACGCTGTACGCCCGCCACCACAGCGCGCGGCAGGGGCTGAGCATGGACATGATCTCCTTCCAGGCCTCGGAGGACTCGTGCATGAAGCAGTTCACCGAGAAGGAGATGGAGTCCCTGTTCGGGGAGGACGTAGAACGGTCCTGACGAGAGGCGCCGTTGCACACGCCCGTCGTTCCCACGTGCAAAACTGGCCCCTTGTCAACGGGGGCAAGAGGCCTTCGTGCGTGCCGATTTGGGAGAACTGTGCGCAAGGCGAAAATGGTGGCCGCGGCCGCCGGTGTGGTGCTGCTGGTCGCGGGCTGTGGCAGCGAGGGCGGTTCGGACAAGGCGGGCTCGTCCTCAGCGGGTTCGACCGCCTCGGGCGGTTCGGGGTCGGGCGGTTCGGGCGGTTCGAGCGACGAGAAGCTCGACGGCGCCGCCGTCACCAAGGAGCTGAACGACGCGGCGACGGCGGCCGGATTCGCGCAGGACGCCTCGGGCGAGCAGATTCCGGCCGAGCTCAAGGACTGCATGGTCAGCTGGACGGCCGACGCCGAGAAGGCCGCGGACCCGAAGAAGTCCTACGCCGCCACGGTCGCGGCCCTCGTCAAGGGCGGCTGGCAGGAGGAGCGGAGCCACGAGCAGAGCGGCTCCGTGATCAAGTCCCTGAAGAAGAGCGGCTGGCAGCTCAACGCCAGCGACCACTCCACCGGCCCGGTGAAGCTGGTGATGTTCGTCGGCGCCGACTCCAGCCCGGAGTGCGCGGCGCTCATCGCGAAGGACAACGCGAAGAAGACGACGCCCTGATCCGACGCCCTGATCCGGCGCCTTGATCCGACGTCCTGATCCGGCGTCGTCCCGCCGCCGTCCGTGCCCCCGCCGTGAGATCCCGGCCGGGGGCGCGGGCGGCGGCGCTCGCGTACGGGCCCGCCAGGGCGGGAGGCCGGTCGGCGTCCCGCCGGGCGGGAGCCGTCGGCGCGGTACGAGCGGTACGAGCCGCCGCGCTCCCCCGCCCTCAGCCCCGCGCGGGCTCCCGCTCCGGTGCCGTCAGGTCGATCAGCCGGCAGACCGTCTCGATGTCGATCTTCACCTGTGCGATCGAGGCCCGCCCGGAGAGCCAGGTGATCAGTGCCGAGTGCCAGGTGTGCTCGATGACCCGGACCGCCGAGAGCTGCGACGGGGTGGGGTGTTCCGCCCCCATCGCGTCCAGGATGATCGCCGTCGTCAGCCGCGAGACCGTGTCGACCTCGGGGCTCACGCCGCGGTCCGCGAAGGTCAGCGCCCGCACCATCGCGTCGGCGAGCTGCGGCTCGCGCTGGAGCGCGCGGAAGGCGCGCATCAGGGTCTCCGCGACCCGCTCCGCCGGGTCGGTGCCCGCGGGCGGCCGCTTCCGCAGGGTGGTGTGCATGTGCTGGAGCTGGTCCTGCATGGTCGCGACCAGCAGGTGGATCTTGGACGGGAAGTAGCGGTACAGCGTCCCCAGGGCCACCCCGGCCGCCTCGGCGACCTCCCGCATCTGCACGGCGTCGAAGCCGCCCCGCGCCGCGAGCTGGGCGCTGGCGTTCAGGATGCGGCGGCGGCGCGCCTCCTGGCGTTCCGTGAGGGGCGGCGACGCGGGTCTGTGGTCCGCCCTGTTGTCTGCGGTCATGAGGTCCCGTTCCGTGCGGTGGGGAGCGACAGTATGGCGGTGCGGGCGCCGTGGCGCGAATCACCCGGTCCGGCTCTCACCATGGAGCTACCTGCCGGTAGATTCTGTCCTCCCCGAAGGATCAAGAGGGTCGGGAAGACCGGGCCGACGGTCGGGCGAACGCGACCGAACGCGGTCGAACGATTCGGGCCGACGATCGGGCGACCGGTCAAGTCTGTAACTTGTTCTAGATTAGCGCGAGCGGTTACGCTCCGGCGAAACGCACGCTCGAAGGGGGTCGCGCATGACCGCTGAGGCCATAGAGGCAGGCCCCCGACAGGGCGTCACCGCGGCCGGTGACACTCCGTTGCGGATCGCCCTCCTCACGTACAAGGGGAATCCCTTCTGTGGGGGTCAGGGCGTCTATGTCCGGCACCTCTCCCGCGAGCTCGCCCGCCTCGGCCACAGCGTCGAGGTCATCGGCTCCCAGCCGTACCCCACCCTCGACGAGGGCGTGCCGCTCACCGAGATCGCCAGCCTCGACCTCTACCGCTCGCCGGACCCCTTCCGGACCCCGAAGCGCGGCGAGTACCGGGACTGGATCGACGCCCTCGAAGTCGCCACCATGTGGACCGGCGGCTTCCCCGAGCCGCTCACCTTCTCCCTGCGGGCCCGGCGCATGCTCGCCGCCCGCCGCGGCGACTTCGACGTCGTCCACGACAACCAGACCCTCGGGTACGGGCTCCTCGGCGGCCCGCGCGCGATCGGCGCCCCGCTCGTCACCACGATCCACCACCCCATCACCGTCGACCGGCAGCTCGAACTCGACGCCGCCGCCGACTGGAAGCGCCGCGCCTCCGTCCGCCGCTGGTACGCCTTCACCGGCATGCAGAAGAAGGTCGCCCGCCGGCTGCCGTCCGTACTCACCGTCTCCGGCACCTCCCGCCGGGAGATCGTCGACCACCTCGGCGTCCGCGAGGACCGCATCGAGGTCGTCCACATCGGCGCCGACACCGACCTGTGGTCCCCCGACCCGTCCGTCGCCGAGGTCCCCGGCCGGATCGTCACCACGTCCAGCGCCGACGTCCCCCTCAAGGGCCTGATCCACCTGATCGAGGCGCTCGCCAAGCTCCGCACCGAGAACCCCGACGCGCACCTCGTCGTCGTCGGCAGGCGCGCCGAGGACGGGCCGGTCGCCCAGGCCATCGAGCGGTACGGGCTCGACGGCGCCGTCGAGTTCGTCAAGGGCATCAGCGACGCCGAGCTCGTCGACCTGGTCCGCTCCGCCCAGGTCTCCTGCGTGCCTTCGCTGTACGAGGGGTTCTCGCTGCCTGCCGCGGAGGCGATGGCCACGGGTACGGCACTCGTCGCGACGACGGGTGGCGCGATTCCGGAGGTCGCCGGGCCCGACGGTGAGACCTGCCTCGCGGTGCCGCCGGGGGACGCGGGGGCGCTGGCGGCGGCGCTCGGCCGGTTCCTGGGGGACCCCGAGCTCCGGGGCCGTCTCGGTGCGGCGGGGCGCGCGCGGGTGCTTGAGCGGTTCACGTGGGCGCGTGCCGCGCAGGGCACCGCGGAGCTGTACCGCGAGGCGATCGTCCGCCAAGGCGCCGGGGCCCGCCGGTGACACGTCTCCGTGTGCGCCGGGTGCGGCCCGGTGGGTGGGTTGTGCCCACCCGTTCCGCCCTGGGGGCACCTCCCGGACGAAGTCTGGGGGAGGAACGACTGCCCACAACCTCCGTAACCACCGAAAGCAGGACGACCCCGTGCTGACCGTCGACTTCACCCGCTTCCCGCTCGCCCCCGGCGACCGTGTGCTCGATCTGGGCTGCGGTGCGGGCCGGCACGCGTTCGAGTGCTACCGGCGGGGGGCCCAGGTCGTGGCCCTCGACCAGAACGGCGAGGAGATCCGCGAGGTCGCCAAGTGGTTCGCGGCGATGAAGGAGGCCGGGGAGGCCCCCGCGGGCGCGACCGCCACCGCGATGGAGGGCGACGCCCTCAACCTGCCCTTCCCCGACGAGTCCTTCGACGTCGTCATCATCTCCGAGGTCATGGAGCACATCCCGGACGACAAGGGCGTGCTCGCCGAGATGGTCCGCGTCCTCAGGCCCGGCGGCCGGATCGCGATCACCGTGCCCCGCTACGGCCCCGAGAAGGTCTGCTGGACGCTCTCCGACGCGTACCACGAGGTCGAGGGCGGACACATCCGCATCTACAAGGCCGACGAGCTCCTCGCCAAGATCCGGCAGGCCGGCCTCAAGCCGTACGGCACCCACCACGCGCACGCGCTGCACTCGCCGTACTGGTGGCTGAAGTGCGCGTTCGGCGTCGACAACGACAAGGCGCTGCCGGTCCGCGCGTACCACAAGCTCCTGGTCTGGGACATCATGAAGAAGCCCGCCCTGACCCGGGTCGCCGAGCAGCTGCTCAACCCGGTCGTCGGCAAGAGCTTCGTGGCGTACGCGACCAAGCCCCACCTCCCGAAGGCCGACGCCAAGTGACCTCTCCCGAGCGGATCGCGGAGCACCTCGTCCTCCCCGGGGTGCTGACCGCAGAGCAGGCCGCCGAGACCGTCGCCGGGATACTCGCCGCCCAGCGCGAGGACGGGGCCATACCGTGGTTCCGGGGCCACCACCTCGACCCGTGGGACCACACCGAGGCCGCCATGGCCCTGGACGCGGCCGGCGAGCACGCCGCCGCCGCCCGCGCCTACGAGTGGCTCGCCCGGCACCAGAACAGTGACGGCTCCTGGTACGCGGCCTACCACGACGGCGAGCCGGACCGGGTGACCGACCGGAACCGGGAGTCCAACTTCGTCGCGTACATCGCGGTCGGCGTCTGGCACCACCACCTGGCGACCGGCGACGACGCCTTCCTCGACCGGATGTGGCCCGCCGTCTACGCGGCCGTCGAGTTCGTCCTCGGACTCCAGCAGCCCGGCGGCCAGATCGGCTGGAAGCGCGAGGCCGACGGCACACCGGTGAACGACGCCCTGCTCACCGGCAGTTCGTCCATCCACCAGGCGCTGCGCTGCGCCCTCGCCATCGCCGAGACCCGCGAGGAGCCGCAGCCCGACTGGGAGCTGGCGGCCGGGGCGCTCGGCCACGCGATCCGCCGGCACCCCGAGCGCTTCCTCGACAAGTCCCACTACTCGATGGACTGGTACTACCCGGTCCTCGGCGGCGCGGTCACGGGCGCCGAGGCGCAGGCCCGGATCGAGGCCGGCTGGGACGCCTTCGTCGTACCCGGCCTCGGCGTGCGCTGCGTGGTCCCCAATCCGTGGGTCACCGGCGGCGAGAGCTGCGAACTCGCCCTCGCCCTCTGGGCGACGGGGGAGTCCGACCGCGCGCTCACGATCCTCCAGGACATCCAGCACCTGCGCGCCGACAACGGCATGTACTGGACGGGGTACGTCTTCGAGGGCGACACGGAGGACGACAAGGCCATGTGGCCCGAGGAGCAGACCACTTGGACCGCCGGCTCGCTGCTCCTCGCGGTGGCGGCCCTTGGCGGCGACGAGGCGACCGGGGCGGTGTTCGGGGGCGAGCGACTGCCACGGGGTCTCGAACCGGACTGCTGCGGGTGAACGTCCGGGCCGTCCGGCCCCCTCAGTGGCGGCGCAGCAGCCGCCCCGCCACCATGTGCCCGACGACGAGGTACACGACGGCGGCGAGGCCGTAGCCCGCGACCACCCGCGCCCATGCCTCGTCGAAGGTGAACAGGTCGTACGACCAGCCCGCCAGCCAGTGGGCGACGTCCTGGACGAACTGCACCAGGCTGTTGCCCCGGTTGGCGTCCAGCAGGTACATGAGGATCCAGAGGCCGATGATCGCGGCCATGACATCGGCGAGGACGCTGATCACCCTCGCCGCCTGCGTGGTGTTGCTCCGTCCGGTGGTCATACACCTCGCATTGCCGCGCGTGGCGCTTCGAAACCCGTACGGAGTCGCCCCGGTGGCGGCCGTACGGCCCCCGGGTGAGGCTGGCGGCACTGTCATCAGGGAGGTCCCGTCGTGCCCAGAAGTGTTTCGCGCGGAGTGGTGGCGCTGCTGCTGTCCTGCACCCTGCTCCTGACCACCGCCGCCTGCGGCGGCGACGGGGCCACCACGACCGGTGCCGCCGCGACCCCGACGGGTTCGAGCACCGTCGAGCAGCAGAAGCTCGCGAAGACGCGGTTCGTGGCCAACGCCGGTCTCGCCGCGGGCGCCACGTACCAGTGGATCGTGAAGCCGTACCGGGCGGGCAAGTTCAAGAAGGGCGCGGACGGGCGGACCTTCGCCCTGGTGAAGGCGGGCCTCGCGGGCGCGTTCACGTACAACCGGCTCAAGGCGGCGGTGAACAACGCCAAGGGCGACCCGCTGCTCTCGAAGGCGGTCGCCCCGCTCACGGCGGGGATCGACTCGCTCAAGGACCTCGGCACGAAGCTCCGCAAGGGCGAGGCGGGCGACGCGGACGTCGGCGCCTTCGAGAACATCATCAACAGCGTCAAGGACGCCGGGAAGAGCGCCGGGGCCGAGGTCGTCGACAAGGTCCCCAGCACGTCCCAGCTGGGCGGCTGACGTCAGGCGTTGAGCTCCGCGAGCAGGCGGAGCGTGGCGGGGTCCGGTGAGGTGACGAGGAGGTCCGTCACCGGGCCCCGCCGCCACTTCTCCAGGCGTTCGGCGATCCGCTTCCGGGGGCCGACGAGCGAGATCTCGTCCGCGAAGGCGTCCGGCACCGTGAGCACCGCCTCCTCGCGACGGCCCGCCGCGAACAGCTCCTGGATGCGGCGGGCCTCCTTCCCGTACCCCATCCGCCCCATCAGGTCGGCGTGGAAGTTGCGGGACGCGTGCCCCATGCCGCCGATGTAGAAGCCGAGCATCGCCTTGACCGGCAGCAGCCCGGCCGGCACGTCCTCGCAGACCTGGGCGCGGACCAGGGGTGCGACCAGGAAGCCCTCGGGGAGCGCGTCGGGCAGCGCGTACACCTCGGCCCAGCGCTCCGGACTCCAGTACAGCGGCAGCCAGCCGTCGGCGATGGTGAGGGTCTGCGCGATGTTCCTGGGGCCCTCGGCGCCGAGGAGGACGGGGACGTCGGCCCTGAGGGGGTGGGTGATCGGCTTGAGCGCCTTGCCGAGGCCGGTGCCGTCCGCCCCGGTGTACGGGTGGGAGTGGTGACGCCCTTCGAGCCGGACGGGGGCCTCGCGGCGCAGGACCTGGCGGACCACGTCGACGTACTCGCGGGTCGCGGTCAGCGGGGAGCGGGGGAAGGGGCGCCCGTACCAGCCCTCGACGACCTGCGGCCCCGACAGGCCGAGTCCGAGGAGGACGCGCCCGCCGGAGAGGTGGTCGAGCGTGAGCGCGTGCATCGCGGTGGTGGTGGGGGCGCGGGCGGCCATCTGGGCGACGGCGGTGCCCAGCTTGATGCGGCTGGTGTGGGCGGCGATCCAGGTCAGCGCGGTGAAGGCGTCGGAGCCCCAGGCCTCGGCCGTCCACACGGAGTCGTAGCCGAGCCGCTCGGCCTCGCGGGCGAGGTCGAGATGGGCGGGGGAGGGGCCGCGGCCCCAGTAGCCGAGGGCGAGTCCGAGTCGCATGCCGCACGCATCCTTTCTGACACTTCGTCAGGTAGCGCGATGCGGGGGACTGTACGGCAACGGCCCCCCGCCCGGAAGGGATTCCGGACGAGGGGCCGTGCGCGCGTACGGCGGGATCAGCCGCGCTGGATGCCCGTCGTGTCCTGGAGGACGCCGCGGCGGCCGTCCTGCGTCTGCGCCACCAGGGCGGCACCGCGCTGCTCGACCGCCAGGTACCAGGTGCCGGGGGCCAGCTCGGCGATCGGCGCCTGGGAGCCGTCCTCCGCGTACAGCTGGCGGGCGACCGGGACGGCGAACCAGAACGGCGCGAAGTCCGAGGCCGGCTGCGCCTGCGGGGCCTGGGCCTGGGCCTGTGCCTGCGGCTCCGGCTGGTGCGGGGCGTGCGGCTGCGGGGCGGCGGCCTGCGCGCCGAACGGCTGGCCCGCACCCTGCGAGGGGTCCTGCGGCCCGCCGTACGGCTGCTGCTGCGCACCCGGGTAGCCGTAGCCGCCGGCGACGCCCGGCTGGCCCGGCTGGCCGGGCTGCATGCCGTACGGCTGGGGCGTCTGCGGCTTGGGGGCGCCGACGAGCGGGGCCTTGAGGGCGGGGACCATCGGACCGGCCACGGCGGCACCGGCCGCGACCAGGGCGGCGATCAGACCGAGGATGAGGCCCGCGCCCGCGCTGGTCGCCTCGAAGACCCACATGAGCAGGGTCCACGCGGACGCGATGGTGAACGCCGTGCCGACCTGGCCCAGCTCCAGACCGGCCACCTTGCGCTGCTGCGGCAGGGCGCGGGAGGCGACGACGAGGGCGACGCCGGCGATGCCGAGGAAGAAGGCACCCCAGCCGAGCGGCGACACCTCCCAGGAGTTCGGGCTGTCGAACTGCTTGCAGAACTCCTCCGGGCCGTCACAGCCGGCATAGCCGAGGAACGAGGCGATGAACAGCACCACCGCTGCACCGATCAGCACGCCATCGCCTCGGGTGAGGGAGCGGATATTCACGTAAGAGTCCTTCGTCGGTCGTCGGTCGTCGGGGGTGGCGCTCAGGGTTCGTGGCACGGGGGCGGCCCCATCGTACGGAGCGAATCTATCGCCCGCCGGTTCTACCCCTTGAGGTAGGTCTCGATGCCGTCGGCGATGCCGCGTGCCGCTTTCTGGCGCCACGCCGCCGATGCGAGCAGCTCGGCATCCTTCGGATCACGCATATTGCCGCATTCGACGAAGACCTTGGGGACGGTTGAGAGATTGAGTCCGCCGAGATCGTCGCGGACGTCCAACCCCGTACCGGAGCCGAGGTAGTTGGAGGGTTCCGTTCCGGTGGCGCGGGCGAACCGGTCGGCGATCCGCTCGCCGAGGACGCGGGAGGGGCCGACGATCTTCGTGGTGTCGGCGGAGCCCTCGCGCACCTGTGCGGGCAGGATCACATGGAACCCCCGGTGGCCGACGGCGGAACCGTCCGCGTGGACGGAGACGACGGCGTCGGCGCGGGCCTCGTTGCCGATCCGGGCGCGCTCGTCGATGCACGGGCCCCAGGGGCGGTCGGCGTCGTGGGTGAGGACCACGGTGGCGCCCTGCGCGGCGAGGAGGTCGCGCAGCCGGTGGGAAACGTCGAGGGTGAACGAGGCCTCGGTGTATCCCGCGTTCGTGGAGGTGCCGGTGGTGTCGCACTCCTTGCGGTTGGTCCCGATGTTCACCTTCTGGTTGATTTCCGTTGAATGGCGGAAATTGCCCGGATTGTGGCCGGGGTCGATCACGACGGTCCGTCCGGCGAGGGAGCGGGTCGGCCGCGAAGGGGACGCGGGCGGGGGAGTCGAGGCGAGCGGGGGCCGCGACTGGGTCGCGGCCGCGTGCCCGGTCGCCGGGGACTGGGGGCTCTGCCCGGACTTCCCGGTCGGCGGGGAGGCCTCGGAGGCCCCGCACCCGGCGAGCACGGCGCAGCAGCCCGTGGCGGCGAGGACGAGGGCGAGGGCACGGCGGGCGGTGTTCCGGTGGTCGTACGGCACCCAGCGACTTTAGGCCCTGCGCGAGGCGAAACGCCGTAGGGGTACGTCGCAGGTTGGTCACCGGCTTGACGGAACGGTGGACGCGTGTGCGGGGACCGTGAAGGGTAGGTGGGAAGAGGCGACGGTGGGTGCCACCGCGCATGGACCCACGAGGGGGAACCGTGGTGGGGGAAGAACCGAACGACGCACGCCCTGAACCGAACGACAGACGTCCCGAACCGGACGACGCGCGCCCGGAACCGAACGGCAGGCCGCCGGGCGACGCTTCCGGCGCCTCCGAGGCGCCCTGGACCGCGCCGCCCGCGCCACCGGCTCCTCCGGCTCCTCCGGCTGCACCGGTGACTCCGGCCGCACCTGCCACCCCGGCGGCCCCTCCGGTTCCGGCGTCAGCTCCGGCTCCGGCTCCGGCGGCACCTGCCGTCCCCGCCGCGCCGGTCGCCGGACCGCCCACGCTCGCCTTCGGCCCGCCGCCGGGCGCGGTGCCCCCCGCGGCCGCCACCCCGCCGAGCCAGGCGGCGGCCCCGCCCGTCGCGGCTGCCGCCCCGGGCGGCACGCCCGGCTACGGCCCCGCGCCCGACTGGTCCGGAGCCGGAGCCGTGCCGCCGCCCGGCACCCCGCCCGGCTACGGCACCCCGCCCGGCTACGGCCCGCCGCCGGGTTACGGCCCGCCCCCCGGCTACGGTCCGCCCCCCGGGTACGGCGGGCAGCCGCCCGCGCCGCAGCCGCCCGGTGACGCGAACCCGGCCCAGGCCGCCATGATCGGCCTGCTCAACCTCTCCTGCCTGGGCCTCGGTTACGTCCTCCTGCGCAACTGGATCGGCGCCGCCCTCTGCTGGATCGCCACCGCCGCGCTGCTCGTGATCGCACTCCCCGCCGACGTCGACGGCGTGCCCCCGGGGCTCCTCATCGGTTACGGCGTCTTCCTGCTCGCCGTCGCCGCCGACGGCGCCAGGCGCGGACTGCGCGCGACCCTCCGGATCGGCGCCGCCTTCCGCCGCCTCGCGCTGCCGCTCGCCCTCGTGCTGCTCGCCGTGCCCGCGGGCGGTTCGCTCGCGTACGGGGCGGCCCGCGACGAGGCGAAGGAGCAGGCCCTGCTCGAACGGCTCGCCGCCGCCGACGCGCTCGTGAAGTCCGCCGACGGACTGCCGTTCGCCAAGGCCGAGCCGACCTGGCGCCAGGCGCTCGCCACCTACCAGGACCTCGGTACGAAGCACGCCGGCTCGCGCGCCGGGAAGCTCGTACCCGAGCGGCTCGACACGTACTACGAGACGGTCTCCGCCCCGTACACGGACAAGAAGTACTGCGAGGCCGTCCCCTCGCTCAAGCACCTGCGGGGACTGCCCGGCACCGTGGACAAGGAACTCCTGGGCTCCCGTCCCGCCAAGACCGACGAGCCGCTCGCCGAGTCGCTGTACGAGTGCGGGACGGCCGCGCTGGGCGTGCAGACGGCCGAGCCGCCCGCCAGCGAGAGCCTCAACGAGCTCCTCGACACCTTCCCGAAGTCGACCCACGCCACCCGCGTCGAGCCGGCGGTGCGAGCGGCCGTCAAGGCCCGGACGACCGCCCTCGGCGGCGCCGAGCCCTGCGAGGCCACCACCGAACTGCGCGCGCTCCGCTCGTCCCTCGACAACATGAAGGACCCGTCCTTCGAAGCCGTGTCGAAGGAGGCCGCCGCCGGGGTGCAGAAGGGCGACTTCGCCTGCGGGACCGACCACTTCAGGGACAAGGAGTTCAGCTCCGCGGCCACGGCCATGACCGACTACGCCAAGGCGTACCCGGGCAGCCCGCAGGCCGCGCACGCCCGCTCCATCGCCATCGCCGCCGAGATCGCCGAGGAGGACCCCGAGGCCGGGAAGAAGCTGCCCCCGGCCGACGCGCCCGGCGGGACGCGGATGGTGATGGTGGTGAGCAACGACGGCCCCGGCGAGGTCGAGCTGCTCTACACGGGCCCGACGACCGGCAAGGTCACCTTGAAGGCGTGCGGGACCTGCACCAAGTACAAGACCCCGCTCCTCATCAACTCGCCGAAGATCAAGGCCTGCACGGGCCCGGCCTCCAAGTACCCCAAGGCGACCCTCCTCCTGCCCGCCGGCAACTACCACTTCCTCCAGAAGCGGGCCGCGGGCATCTCCTCGGCCGGTGACACGAAGTCGAGCAAGACGAAGATCGAACCGGGCTACAGCTACACCAACTGCCTGTACGTGACCTCGCTGTACTGACCCGGCTGATCAGCGGCGGCGCAGGACCCGCAGCGAGTCGGTGACCGAGATCTCCTCGAAGTCACCCGACTCCAGCGCCCGGAGATAGATCCGGTACGGGGCCTGGCCGCCGTCCGCCGGGTCCGGGAACACGTCGTGGATGACGAGCAGGCCCCCGGGGGCGACCTTGGGGGCCCAGCCCTCGTAGTCGTTCGTGGCGTGCTCGTCGGTGTGCCCGCCGTCGATGAACACGAACCCGAGCTGCCCGCCCCACACCTTCGCCACCTGCGGCGACCGCCCGACCACGGCGATCACGTGCTCCTCGAGGCCCGCCTTGCGCAGGGTCCGGCGGAAGGTGGGCAGGGTGTCCATGACCCCCACCTCGGGGTCGACCACGGACTCGTCGTGGTACTCCCACCCCGGCTGCTGCTCCTCGCTGCCCCGGTGGTGGTCGACGGTCACCGCGACCGTCCCCGCCTGCCGGGCCACGTCCGCGAGCAGGATCGTCGAGCGCCCGCAGTACGTCCCGACCTCAAGCAGCGGCAGTCCGAGCTTCGCGGCCTCCGCGGCCGCCTCGTACAGCGCGAGCCCCTCCCCGGCGGGCATGAACCCCTTCGCGGCCTCGAAGGCGGCAAGGATCTCGGGCGCGGGCACGGACATGGTGACTCCTACTGGCGGGTACGCGGGTACGGGCGCCCATCGTGCCCTACGCGCGCCCTACCCGTCGCACTCGAACCACACCGTCTTCCCTTCGGCCGTCTCGACGACCCCCCACCGGTCGGTCACCGCCTCCACCAGCGCGAGTCCCCGTCCGCTCTCCTCCAGCGGACCGGCGAGCTTCGCGATCACGTTCCCCGGGACGGCGTCCGCGACCTCGACCCGCAGCCCGAACGGTTCCCGCAGGATCAGGACGGAGCACCGCCGGCCCGGCACGTGCCGGACGACGTTCGCGACGAGCTCGGTGAGCGCGAGGGTCCCCGGGGCGGCGAGGTGGTCGAGATCCCAACGGGTGAGGAACATGCGCAGGATGCGACGCATGTGACCGGCGGAGTGCTCACCGACGGTGAAGCCCATGCGGTAGCTCGTCGCAAGTGCCGGAGGACAGAGGTCTGTTGCCTGATTCATGCCACCAGGGTGGGGTTGCTTGGTTACGCTCGGCTACGGACTGAACGCAACGCCTCACCGCGTGAGCTTGGGGGTGACCTCGCCGTGGTCAACATCCGCAACCTGGATCCGAGTGCCTCGCCGCTGGACTACTACGGATCCGAACTCCGCCGCTTGAGGGAGGAGGCGAAGCTCGGCCAGGCGGAGTTGGGTTCGATCCTCTACTGCACGGCCTCGCTCGTGGGCCAGATAGAGACGGCGAAGAAGGTCCCGACGCGCCAGTTCTCGGAACGGCTGGACGCGGCGCTGCTGACGGGCGGGGTCTTCTCCCGGCTGGTGGGGCTGGTGCTGAAGAGTCAGTTGCCGACGTGGTTCCAGGCGTACGCGGAGATGGAAGCGAAGGCGACGTACATCTCGACGTACCAGTCGCAGCTGGTCTACGGCCTGCTCCAGACACCCGAATACGCTCGCGCGGTGCTGAGCGTCGAGAACCCGGGACGGCTGGAGGAGCTGGTGGCGGCCCGGATGGAGCGTCAGCGGATCCTGGAGCGAGAGCATCCGCCGGTGCTGTGTGTCGTGCTTGACGAGGCGGTGCTGTACCGGGAGATCGGCGGCGCCGAGGTCATGCGGAACCAACTCGCGCACCTGTTGGGTTTTCTGGACCATCCGTGGATCCAGGTGCAGGTGCTTCCCTTCGAGGTCGGTCAGCACCCGGGGCTGTTGGGATCGTTCACCCTGCTGCGCTTCGAGGACGACCCCGACATCCTCTACACCGAGAGCTATGACTCGGGCCATATGACTGCCGATTCTCAGGCGATCAGGGAGCGGTCCGTCGGCTACGCTCGGCTGCAGGCCTCGGCCCTCTCCCGGGAGGTCTCGGCGGCGCTGATCGAACGTGTGATGAGGGAGCGGTATGGGCACCAGCCAGGAACTGCGGTGGCGTAAGTCGTCCTACAGCGGCCCCAACGGCGGTGAGTGCATCGAAATCGCCGACCTCACCGCCCACGTCGCCGTCCGTGACTCCAAGAACCCCGAAGGCCCCGCCTTCCTCGCCACCCCCGCCGCCTTCACGGCGTTCGTGAGCGCCGCCGCCGAGGGGCGCATCGGCCGCTGACCGTGGCGACCCTCATAGGGATGATGATCCTCGTCATCGGCCTGCCGGCCTGGGCGGGGATCACCTACGTCGGCCTGGTCCGGGCCCGGCGGGGCAATGACCTCCCGCGGCCCGAGGTTCCCCTGCCCCGCCGTACGCCCGCCAAGAAGGCGGCCTGGATCGCCGTGCTCGCGTACGTCGCGGGCGGGGCGCTGCACCTGTACGGCCTGTCGTACCTGCCGTTCCTCTTCCCGGAGGACGCGTGCTGGTTCAACGCGGGGTACAAGGCCGTCCCCGACTCCAGCGGCGCACTTCCCGTCAGCCTGGTGTGCGCGGGCGAGGAGATCGTCCCGTGGTGGCTCAACCCCGGGCTGCTCGTCCTCGCGGTCACCGCCGTCGGCGCCACCGTCACGAGTGCCGTCCTCGCTCTGAGGAGCAGGCCCGCCGGAGCGCGCTGAACGCGCTTTGGCAGTCTTGGCCTGCCCTGCGGCAGGACCGGGGGAGGGTAGGGACACCCGTATGTCCATTGGTGAGTCGATATGCGAAGAAGAGCGGCCACGTGGCTGCGTACCGTGGCGCCCGTCCTGGGTGCCGCGCTGCTCATAGGGGCCCAGGCGACGCCCGCCGCGGCCGTCACGACGACGGCCGGTGACGCGGCGGGGAACGCGTACACCCGGGATTCGGTGCGTGCGGCGACCTGGAACATGTGCGGTGAGGCCGGTGGCGGGTACGCCTCCGCGGCGGGGTACTGCCCGTGGCGGAACGGCACCAAGACGAAGAAGCCGGACGGGACGGTGGTCCAGAACTACGAGGGACCCGCCAAGAAGATGCAGGGCGTGGTCGACCTCATCAACCAGCGCAACCTCAACGCCGTGATGCTCCAGGAGGTCTGCGCCGGTACGACGCCGGGCGACACCCAGGGGACGAGCCATCTCGCCGAACTCGACGCGCTGCTTCCCGACGGATGGACCATGGCCTCGGCGGGTGTGACGCGGCCCGACGCCGGCAGCGCGGAGCCGGAGCGTTCGAATGTCGAGCTCATCGACCAGGAGGGTTCGGAGTGCCGCGGTCCGGGCCTGACGGGGACTCTGGGCGTCGCCATCGCGGTCAAGGGACAGATCGCCTGGAAGTCGGAGACGGACTTCAACACCCCCCTTGACGCCAATCTGTCCATGAACAGGGGGACCGTGCTCTGCGTCGAGGTGGCCGGCTGGGAGAACCACCTGTGCACCACGCATGTCTCCAACTTCGACGAAGACGCCAAGGCGAAGCCGGACGGGACGCCTGCCAAGATCACGCAAGCCCAGGCCGACGCCTACTACAAGGGCCAGATGGACAAGGTGGTGGACGTGGTGAAGAGGTTCCCGTCCGTGGTCGTGGGCGGTGACTTCAACACCACCCGTGCGGACAGGATCCAGCCGCTCTACAACCTCATGGCGGAGTGCGACCAGCGTGCGTACTTCCCCGGTGACGCGGCGAACGAGGTGACGAAGCTCAACCGGACGAGCGCGCAGCTCGACGCGGACGCGGGCTACCTGTCGTACGAGAACACGTCGAGCAAGATCGACTACCTCTTCGCGACCGGCGACTTCACCGGCTGCGACTCCGCGGTCGAGTACGGGGATCGGACGGATTACCGCCGCACGGTCCAGCCGGAGTGTCAGAAGATCGCGCAGAACTGCCAGGCCGGCCCCCAGGCCTACTCCGACCACACCCCCCTCTACGGCTACACCCAGGGCGGACCGGCCCTCTCCTGGAAGCTCGACGGCAGCGCCGACGCGACCGTCGGAGGTTCCGGCGGCCACACCGGCGTACGTACCGGAGGGACCGACTGGGACCTCGCCGACCACGGGGGTGCCCTGCCGCTGGACGGCGACGACACCGTGACCGCGGCCGGACCCGTGGTCAACACCGCCCAGAGCTTCACCGTCTCCGCCTGGGCCAAGGTGGACCCCGCGGCCGGTACGTCGGCCGTGGTGGCGCAGGACGGTTCGAGGATCAGCGGGATGATCCTCTGGTACAACGCGACCGACAACTCCTGGCGCTTCGGCATGCCCAGGGCGGACGCCGACGGCTGGAGCATCGACCAGGCCGTCTCCCCCGGCGCGGTCAAGGGGGAGTGGACGAGGGTCACGGGCGTCTTCGACGCGGCGGCCGAGAAGATCAGCCTGTACGTCAACGGCGTGAAGAAGGCCGAGGCCGCGCACCTCAGTGCCGCCCAGTGGCAGGCGAAGGGGCCGTTCGTCGTCGGCCGGGACCTCGTGAACGGTGCCCAGAACGCGTTCTTCAAGGGCCGTGTCCAGCGCGTCGAGGCCTTCGGCTACGCCCTGCGGGACGACCAGGTCGCGAACCACTCCGGCAGCATGACCGCCCCCACGGGCAAGAGCGTCCAGCTCACGGGTGACGTCGGGACGCTCTCGCAGGGCTGCCACCAGATGAAAGAGGCGTTCGGGAACGACTTCGGCACCGCCGCGAGCCTCACGCCCACGCTCACGGCCACGGTCCGGCACCCCGACCCGTCGAAGGACGTCTGGGCGGAGTTCTCCCTCTGGGACAACACCACGTCGACGCAGATCCTGACGCTGGGGACGCCGGAGTCGCGCAGCGACACGACGGTCAAGGGCCAGGGCACCGTCTCGCTCACCGTGCCCGCGCTCACCCCCGGCCACAGCTACGGCTGGCGGGTCCGCACGGCCGACCAGACCACCAACAACACGCCCGTCTCAGCCAACTGCCACTTCAAGACACCGGCAGTCTGACGGCCTGACCTGACGGCCTGACCTGACGGCCTGACCTGACGGCCTGACCTGACGGGTCAGCTTCCCGCGAGGACGGCCCGCAGCCTCCGTACGCCGGCCTTCCACTCGTCGCCGTCCGACTCCTCCCATAGTTCGAGGAGTTCGGACGGCTCGGTGAGGACCCGGTCCAGGGCCGCGACGGCCACCGGGCGGAGTTCCGGCGGGAGCACGGGCAGCGGCTCGTCCGGCCCGTACGCGGTGGTGACCGGCTCGCCGCCCGGGCACTGCGCCGCGACCAGGGCCGCCGACGCGATCGCCTCCACGGCCACGTCCGAGTCCAGGTAGTCGTCACCCGTCCCCGTCACCTCGCGGAACGCGGTGAGGAGCACGTCCGCCTTCTTCTCCGCCGGTGCCTCGTCCACCCGGTAGGAGAAGTCGGCGGCGGTGTCGTTGTCGAACGGCCCGATGTCCCACGTACCCATGGCGTGCTCACTCTCTCCGTCGTCCAGGTCCACGGAGATCGTGACAGGCGGCACTGACAACGGACCCGCCGCTCAGTCCTCGACGCCCAGATCCGCGCGCATGGCCTTCTTCATCGCTCCCACGTAGGGCCAGACCTCCTGGTGGAGACCGTCCTCCATCGCCTCCAGTTCGGCCGCGTACAAGGAGGGCTCCTCCGCATACTTCCTGAGCTTTCCGTAGGCCTCGTTCAAGCGTTTCTTGGCCGCGCTGGTAGAGCGCGACACCACGTCCGGGACGATCATCTGGGACTCCGCGTAGCTGTCCCGGTAGGCCAGCCTGGCCGTCTCCAGGTTCTCCAGGGACGTGGCGACGCCGTCACCGCGCCGAAGCGCGTGGAGGTGGTTGACCATCTCCGTCAGGTACTGCCGCGAGGCGGTGTTCAGCGTGATGTAGCAGGCGCGCCGGCGCTCCAGGCTCTCGCGCTGCCCTTGCCTGACCTGCTCCGCCCGGAGCAGCTCCTCGGCGTGCCCGCGTTCCTCGCGCCGCTGGTCGGCGGCGGCCTGGAGCTCCATGCGTTTGGTGCGGTCCGCGCGGACCTGTGTCAGGAGCGCCGCTCCCAGTGTTCCCGCCACGCCGACCACGGCGATCAGCAGTGCCGTCCAGCTCGCGCCCATGTGCCCCCCCGCGTACGGCTCGGTCCCCGCGACGATGCTGCCACAGGGGAGGCCCGGGGGTTCGGGAAAGTGGTGGGGTCCGGTGCGGCCGGTTCAGCGGAGGTGCGCGGGCCAGTGCGGGTCCTCCCAGCGGGCCGGGCCGGTCAGCCCCATGAGCCGTATCTCGTGGAGCAGTTCCTCGTGACCGTCCTCGGGCCGGAGCCGCGCGGGGGCGTGGCGGACCAGCCAGGCGGTGAGCTCCGCGCACGTGGCCTCCGCGTCGTCGCTCCAGGGGTCCCAGGGGAGTTCGTCGCGCAGGAGGCCGTACGCCCAGTGGTCGGCGGCCTCGGCCAGGTGCCGGTCGGCCGCGTCGTCGTCGAGCGCCTCCCAGGCCGCGAGCCACGGACCGAGCGCGCCGGACGCCTTCTCGCACAGGGCGAGCAGCTTGTGGACGGGGACGGCGGGATCCGGATCGGTGAGGGTGTGGGCCCACCAGGCGTGCAGGAACTCCTCCACCGCCGCCGCCCGGTGCTCGGGCCACTGCCGCCAGTCGCCGTGGGCGATGTGCTCCACCCGGCAGTGCTCCATCACTTCCTGGATGTACGGGTCCGCGAGCTTCCAGTGCAGGCGGACCGCGTCGGAGTCCCGGTAGAGCTGGAAGCTGTGGGCGAGCATCCGCTCCTCGTCGAGGAACGTCTGCACCATCAGTTGTGGGCCGTGCGGCTCCGCGAAGTCCACGGCTTTCGCGATGGCCTCGCGGAAGCCCTCCAGGTGGCCTTCGGTGATGCGCATGGTGTTGCGGAAGAGAAGGGTTCCGTCGCTCTCTGCGGTCATGTCTCCATGCTGAAAGCTCGGCCACGGTCGAGGTCAACCGTCGGGCCCGGCCGCACTCCGATCCTCATCTGACCTTCCGTCAGAATGGAACGTGTTCTAGTCTGCCCGGCATGGGCATCGCCATCACGCACGAACAGCGGGAGCTCGCCCGGTCCGTCCGCGGCCTGCTCGCCCGCGCCGTCCCCCCGGAGGACGTCCGCAAGGAGCTCGACGCCCCCGAGCCCGCCACCGGCCGGCCCGGGTACTGGGACACCGTCGCCGGGCAAGGACTCCTGGGGGCCCACCTTCCCGAGGAGTACGGGGGAGGCGGCGGTGACCTGGGAGACCTGGCCGTCGTCGTGGAGGAGGCCGCGCGGGCCCTGCTGCCGGGCCCGTACCTGCCCTCCGTCCTCGGCGCCGAGATACTGCACCGGGCAGGGCGAGGGGAGTTGGCCGGAGCACTCGCGCGCGGGGAGCGGATCGGCGCCGTCGCCCTCGGCGGCACCGGGACCCTCACCGCCGTCCCCACCGGCGACGGGTACCTCCTCGACGGCACCGCACCCCCCGTCCTCGGCGGCGCCCAGGCCGATCTCCTGATCCTGCGGGCCGCCACCCCCGACGGCTCCGTCCGGCTCGCCGTGGACGCCACCGGTCTCGCCGTACGGCCCCACACGAGCGCCGACCCCACCCGGCCCACCGCCGAGGTCACCGCCCGCGCCCTCCCCGTGCCCGCCGACCGCGTCCTCGCCCTCGACCCCGCCCTCGTCCACGACCTCGCCGCCGTCCTCCTCGCCGCCGACGCCTGCGGCACCGCCGCCCGTGCCGTCGAGACCGCCGCCGAACACGCCCGTACCCGTGAGCAGTTCGGGCGGCCCATCGGGCAGTTCCAAGGGGTCAAGCACCTCTGCGCCGACATGCTCGTCCGGCTCGAACAGGCCCGCGCCCTCACCTGGGACGCCGCCCGCGCCACCCGCACCGAGGCCCGGTCCCTCACCGCCGCGCTCGCCGCCGCCACCGCCCTCGACGCCGCGTACACCTGCGCCAAGGACTGCGTCCAGATCCTCGGCGGCACCGGCTTCACCTGGGAACACGACGCCCATCTGCTGCTCCGGCGCGCCCTCGTCGCCCGCCAGCTCCTCGGTACCGGCGACCGCCACCGCCTCGCCGCCCTCCACCACGCCTCCGCCGGGGTCCGGCGCGGCCTCCGCCTCGACCTGCCGCCCGAGGCCGACCCGTACCGCAGACAGGCCCGCGAGGCCCTCGCCCCCGCCGTCGGGCTCGCCCCCGCCGCCGCCCGCCGTGCCCTCGCCCCCACCGGGTACGCGGCCCCGCACCTCCCGGAGCCGTACGGACTCGGCGCCGGACCCCTCCAGCAGCTCGCCGTCCAGCGCGAGCTGGACGAGGCAGGGATCGTCCTTCCCGGGCTCGGGATCGCCACCTGGGTCGTGCCCTCGCTCCTCGCCCACGGCACCCCCGCCCAGCAGGCCGAACACCTCGGCCCGACCCTGCGCGGCGAACGCCTCTGGTGCCAGCTCTTCTCCGAACCCGGTGCCGGCTCCGACCTCGCCTCCCTCCGCACCCGCGCCGAACGCACCGAGGACGGGCGCTGGCGGATCAACGGCCAGAAGGTGTGGACGAGCGCCGCCCAGTGGGCCCACCACGGCATCCTGCTCGCCAGGACCGACCCCGCCGCCCCCAAGCACCAGGGCCTCACCTACTTCCTCGTCGACATGCGGAACACCCCCGGGATCGACGTGCGGCCGCTCAAGGAGATCACCGGGGACTCCCTCTTCAACGAGGTCTGGTTCGACGACGCGATCCTCCCGGCCGACGCCGTCGTCGGCGAGGTGAACGACGGCTGGCGGGTCGCCCGCCACACCCTCGGCAACGAACGCGTCCACATGGCCGACCAGGTCGCCTTCGACAGCGGCCTCGAAGCCCTCATCGAGCGTGCGGACGGCGCCGACGACTCCGTACGCGTACGGATCGGGGGCCTCCTCGCCGAGGCGCACGCGCTCGCGTGCGTCGGCCTGCGCACCACCCTGCTCCAGGTGTCCGGGCTCGAACCGGGCGCGGGCGCCAGCGTCCGCAAGCTCGTCCAGACCCTCCACCAGCAGAAGGTCGCCGAACTCACCCTCGAACTCCTCGGCCCCGCGGGCGCCGTGCGCGAGGGCCCCGGCGAACGGGCCGTCCACGGACTGCTCATGTCCCGCTGCCTCACCATCGCGGGCGGCACCACGCAGGTACAGCTCAACGTCGTCGCCGAGCGGCTGCTCGGCCTCCCCAGGGACTGAGAGGGCACGTGATGAAGGCGTACGTCGTCGGTGTCGGAATGACGAAGTTCGAGAAGCCGGAGACCCGGGACTGGCAGTACTGGGACATGGTCCGCGAGGCCGGCACCGCCGCCCTCACCGACGCGGGCGTCCCCTACGCGCGCGTGGAGCAGGCCACCGTCGGCTACTGCTTCCAGGCCTCCACCGCGGGACAGCGCGCCGTCTACGAACTCGGGCTCTCCGGCATCCCGGTGCACAACCTCAACAACAACTGCGCGACCGGCGCCACCGCCCTCATGGTCGCCCGCCAGTTCGTCGAGGGCGGGATCGCCGACTGCGTCCTCGCCGTCGGCTTCGAGAAGATGAGCAGGGGATCGCTGGGGGGTGGGTCGGGCGCGGGCGACTTCTCGACGTCTCCCGTCGCCCGGCACTACGGCATCATGGCCGCCGCCCACGGCTTCGCGGCCGCCCCGCCCACCGCCCAGATCTTCGGCAACGCGGCCCGCGAGCACATGGAGCGGTACGGCACGACCGAGGTGCAGCTCGCGGCCGTCGGCGCCAAGAACCACCAGCACTCGGCCAACAACCCGTACGCCCAGTTCCAGGACGTGTACACGGTCGACGAGGTCCTCGCCGCGAAGACCGTCCACCGGCCGCTCACCAAGCTCCAGTGCTCGCCCACCTCCGACGGCGCGGCGGCGGCCCTCGTCGTCTCCGAACGGTTCGTCGAGGAACACGGGCTGCGGGGGCGGGCCGTGGAGATCGCCGGCCAGGCGATGACCACCGACACCGAGGAGTCCTTCGCGTCCGGCTCCTGCATCGACGCCGTCGGCCGCCCCATGTCCCGGGCCGCCGCCCGGCAGGCGTACGAGCGCTCCGGGCTCGGCATCGAGGACGTCGACGTCGTCGAACTCCACGACTGCTTCTCCGTCAACGAGCTCCTCACGTACGAGGCGCTCGGCATGTGCGAGGAGGGAGCCTCCGGCAAACTCGTCGAGTCCGGCGCCACCACGTACGGCGGGCGCTGGATCGTGAACCCGTCGGGCGGCCTCATCTCCAAGGGCCACCCCCTGGGCGCGACGGGCCTCGCGCAGACCGCCGAACTCGTCTGGCAGCTGCGGGGCGAGGCGGGGGCACGACAGGTGAGAGGGGCGCGGGTCGGGCTCGCGCACAACATCGGCCTGGGCGGGGCGGCGGTGGTGACACTGCTGCGGAAGCCGTAGGACTCTTGGCGTATGTACGGGGTGGAGGCCGTCTGCGACCATGACATTCATGCCGCAGAACGACCCCCTGAGCAAGGCCGCCACGGCCTCCGCCCCCCTCCCGTCCATACCGGCCCCGCCCCGGCCCTGGCTGGTCGTCCTCGCCGCCTGCGCGGGGCAGTTCCTCGTCGTCCTCGACGTCTCCGTCATGAACGTGGCCCTGCCGTCGATGAAGGCCGACCTCGGACTCTCCACGCTCGGACTCCAATGGGTGCTCAACGCCTACTCGATCGCCTTCGCCGGCTTCATGCTGCTCGGCGGGCGGGCCGCCGACCTCTACGGGCGCAAGGCGATGTTCCTGCTCGGCCTCGGCCTCTTCACCGCGGCCTCCGTCGTCGGCGGCCTCGCCCCCGAGGGGCAGTACCTGATCGGCGCCCGTGCCGCGCAGGGCCTCGGCGCCGCCCTCCTGGCGCCGGCCACCCTCACCCTGGTCACGGCCGCCGTGCCGGCGGGCGCCGCCCGCACCCGGGCCATCGGCACCTGGACGGCGGTCGGCGCGGCCGGCGGCGCGGCGGGCGGCTTCGTCGGCGGCCTCCTCGTCGACCTGCTCTCCTGGCGCTGGGTCCTCCTCATCAACGTCCCCGTCGGCATCCTCGTCCTCGCCGCCGGGGCCCTGTGGCTGCGCGAGAGCCGCACCGCCGCGGGCCGCCGCCTCGACCTCCCGGGCGCCGTCCTCGTCACCGCGGGCCTCGCCACCCTCGCGTACGGCATCGTGCAGACCGAGGTGACGGGCTGGACCACCCCCGTCACCCTGGTGCCGCTGCTGGGAGGCCTCGCCCTCCTCGCCGTCTTCGTCCTCGTCGAGTCCCGCACCCGGGAACCCCTGGTGCCGCTCGGCATCTTCCGGAACCGGGCCGTGTCGGCGGCCAACGCGGCGATCCTGCTGTGCGGTTGCAGCTCCTTCGGCATGTGGTTCTTCATGACGGTGTACGCGCAGAACGTCCTGGGCTACACCCCGCTCCAGGCCGGTCTGGCGCTCGTCCCCAGCTCCCTGAGCGTGCTCCTCGGTTCCAAGCTCGCGCCCCACCTGATGCCGGCGGTCGGCGCCAGGAACCTCGCCGTCATCGGCGCGCTGATCGCCGCCGCGGGCTTCGCCTGGCAGTCGACGCTCACCGCCGACGGCACCTTCCTCGGCACGATCCTGGGCCCCGGCGTCCTCATGATGGCCGGCATCGGCCTCGCGACCACCCCCCTCGCGACCCTGGCCACCTCCAGCGCCTCGCCGGGTGACGCGGGCCTGGTCTCCGGCCTCGTCAACACCTCCCGCACGATGGGCGGCGCGATCGGCCTCGCCGTCCTCACGACGGTCGCCGCGGCGGCCACGCCCGCGATCGTCACCTTCGGCGCACCGGACCCGTCGTACCTGGTCCCGGGATACGCGGCGGCCTTCCGCGTCTCGACCGGGGTCCTCGTGGCGGCGGCCGCGCTGATGCTGCTCTGGCTCCCGAAGCCCGCCGCGCGGCATGAGGCGACAATGCCCGGGTGATATCGATCAAGAGCAAGTTCAGAACGGCCGCCACCGCGCTCGCCGTCGGCGCCGCCCTGACGGTCGCGCCCTCCGCGTCGGCGGAACCGGTCGTGGCCGTGACCACCGGCGCGCTGTTCAACGACCCGTCGAGCACCGACAAGGCCGCGACGGGACGCATCCTCTTCCACCTGACGGGCCTCGTCGACGGAGCCGAGGCAGGGTCGTCCATCCGGATCTCCCTGTACCTGTTCCACTCCCAGTACATGGCCGACCGGCTGGTCGCCGCCCACCGGCGGGGCGTCTCCGTCCAGGTGGTCCTCGACGCCGACAGCACCTCAGGGGCGGCCACCTATCTCGCGACCGAGCTGGCGAAGCCCGGCGGCGCGCCGTCCTGGGTGCGTACCTGCAAGGCGTCGGAGGCCTGCCTCGCCCTGGACCCGGGCACCACGGCCGCGGACCCCGACGGCTGGTACGCCAACGTCAACCACAACAAGTTCTTCCTGTTCTCCCGTACCAAGGGCAAGGGCGACACCCCCGTCGACGACGTGGTGGTGCAGTCCTCCGGCAACCTCACCGGGCAGGACACCGACGCCTGGTGGAACGACGCCCTGACGGTGGTGGGCAACACGGAGCTGTTCGCCGCGTACACCCGGTACTTCGACGACCAGGCGGCGGCGGCCGTCGGAGAGAGGCCGCAGGTCGCCGACTACGCCCACGACACCCAGGCCGGCAAGGCCAAGGTCTACTTCTTCCCCCGCTCCGGCACCGACGTGGTCGTGAACATCCTGAAGACGGTGGCCCCGGCCGGCACCGCGAACCCGTGCGGCGGCAACTCCCCGGGCTTCGGCACCGCCGACGGCCGTACGAAGATCCGCATCGCGCAGGGCCACATCACCCGCACCGAGGTGGCCCGGCAGCTGTGGGAGCTCGCGGAGAAGGGCTGCCACGTCGAGATCGTGTACCGCTCGCTGGAGAACTGGGACGCGGCGACCGGCAAGCCCCAGTCCGAGGTGTCCTCCTGGCTGACGAGGCCGACCTCGGGGAAGGGCCGCGTCATCCTGCACAAGCTCGACAACGACGGCAGGGGCGGCTCCGACACCCACACCAAGTACCTGCTGGTCGAGGGCACGTACCTCGGCGGGACCGACAAGAAGATCGTCTTCACCGGCAGTCACACGTACACGGGGATGGCGCTCACGGTCAACGACGAGACGCTGCTCAAGTACGAGGACACGGCCGTCTTCGACCAGTACGCGACGAACTTCGAGGCCCAGCGCGCGGCCTCCCTCGCGGAACGCGACCTGTAGCGCCGGTACGGCCCGCACCGCACCGTTCCATGCGGTCGCGGGCCGCTCCCGTCAGTCCTTCTCCGCGCCCGTCAGTCCTCGTCCGCGCCGGACGCCGCCGCGAGCACCGGGTCGATCACCGTCTCCCCGCGCAGCACCCGCCGGACCGCCTCGGTCAGCTCCTCCACGGGCCCGTCCTTGACCAGCAGCCCGGCCGCCCCCGCCTCCCTCGCCCGCCGCAGGTAGCCCGGCCGGCCGGAGGTCGCCAGGAGCAGCACCCGGCAGTCCGGCACCTCGTCCCGCAGGTCCCCGGCGGCGTCGAACCCCGACCGCCCCGGCAGCTCGGCGTCGAGCAGCGCCACGTCGGGCCGCCCGACGAGCGCCGCGTCCACCACCTCGTCGCCCCGCCCGATCCGGGCGACGACCTCGAAGTCGTGCTCCATCCCGAGCAGCAGCGCCAGCGCGCCCGGTGTCGTCGCCCGGTTCTCGGCGAGCAGGATCCTGATCATCGCGCGGGGCTCCCCGTCGTGTGGGCCGGGGTCGCCACGGGGCTCCGCGGCGACCCGGACCGCCCTGAGGACGGTCCTGGGACAAGCGTGCCGCCCGGGGGCGCGACCCGCGCGCGCAGACGCGCCGACACCGGACCTGACATACCGTCAGGAGGGTTCCCAACCGCGATCGGCTCGGCTATACATGGGGACCACCGACCTAGAACGCGTTCTAGAACGGCCGCGTACGGGACGGTCCCCGCACGGCCTCGGTGCGGCCGACGGTGCGGACGGCCGTGCCGAGGTCTTCCACGCCACCAGGAGCCACGAGGAGCAGCAGCCGATGCCCATCGACCCCGCGAAGGCCGTCGCCGCCGAACCCCGCAGCGCCGGGATCTCCTGGGACCACAAGGACGTCCAGCTCTACCACCTGGGACTGGGCGCGGGCATCCCCGCCACCGACCCCGACGAGCTCCGCTACACCCTCGAATCACGGCTCCACGTCCTGCCCAGCTTCGCCACCGTCGCCGGCGCCGGCATGGGGGTCGTCGGCGGGCTCTCCGCCCCCGGCGTCGACATCGACCTCGCCGCCGTCCTGCACGGCGGGCAGTCGATCACCCTCCACCGCCCCGTACCCGTCGCCGGCCGCGCCGTCTCCACCTCCCGCGTCGCCGCCGTGTACGACAAGGGCAAGGCCGCCGTCCTCGTCCTGCGCTCCGAGGCCGCCGACGAGGAGGGCCCGCTCTGGACCAGCGACGCCCAGATCTTCGTACGCGGCGAGGGCGGCTGGGGCGGCGACCGCGGCCCGTCCGAGCGCCTCGCCCTCCCCGACCGCGCGCCCGACGTCACGGCCGAACGCCCGATCCGCGAGGAGCAGGCGCTGCTCTACCGGCTCTCCGGGGACTGGAACCCGCTCCACGCCGACCCCGAGTTCGCCGAGCTCGCCGGCTTCGACCGGCCGATCCTACACGGCCTCTGCTCGTACGGCATGACCCTCAAGGCGGTGGTGGACACGGTCCTCGGCGGGGACGTCACCCGGGTCACCTCGTACCGCACCCGCTTCGCCGGCGTCGTCTTCCCCGGCGAGACCCTGCGCATCCGGATGTGGGCCGGGGAAGGCCGCGTCCAGGTGACGGCGACGGCCGTGGAGCGCGACGACGCCCCCGTGCTCGCCGACACCCTCGTCGAACACTCGTAGATCCGTCAGATCCGTCCCGGAGGGAGCCGCACCATGCGCGCAGCCGTACTGCACGAGATCGGCCAGGACAAACTCGAAGTCGTCGACGACGTCGAGGCGGTGGGCTTCGGCCCCGGCAAGGTGCGGATCCGGGTCAGGGCCACCGGTCTCTGCCACTCCGACGTCTCCGCGATGAGCGGCGTCCTCCCGCAGCCCGCCCCCTTCGTCCCCGGCCACGAGGGCGCGGGCGAGATCCTCGACGTCGGCGACGGCGTCACGGGCCTCGACCAGGGCCGGCGGGTGCTGCTCTGCTGGCTGCCCGCCTGCGGCAGCTGTCCCGCCTGCAGGCGCGGCCAGACCCAGCTGTGCCTGGCCGGCTTCATGAACGCCGGCACGCCCAACTTCAAGCGCCCCGGCGGTGACGTCTTCGGCTTCGCCGGCACCGGCACCTTCACCGAGGAGGTCGTCGTCGACGCCGGCTGCGCCGTCCCGATCCCCGACGACGTGCCCTTCGAGATCGCCGCCCTCATCGGCTGCGGCGTCACCACCGGCCTCGGCGCCGCCATCAACACCGCCAAGGTGGAGGCCGGTTCGTCGGTCGCCGTCATCGGCTGCGGAGGCGTCGGGATCTCCGCGATCCAGGGCGCCAGGCTCCAGGGCGCCGCCCAGATCGTCGCCGTCGACCCCGTCGCGTCGCGCCGCGAGGCCGCGCTGCGCTTCGGCGCCACCGAGGCGGTCGCCCCGGACGCGCTCGCCGACGCGAAGCAGCGCGTCACCGGCGGGGAGGGCTTCGACTACGTCTTCGAGGTCGTCGGCAAGTCCGCCACGGCCCGCACCGCGTACGAGACGACCCGGCGCGGCGGCACCCTCTGCGTCGTCGGCGCGGGCGCCCTCGACGACCACCTCCAGCTCAGCATGTTCGAGCTGTTCTTCGACGAGAAGCGGATCCTGCCCTCCATGTACGGCGGCGGGGACGTGCTCCGCTCGTACGAGAGGGCCATCGCGCTCTGGCGGGCGGGCCGCATCGACCTGGAGTCGCTCATCACCCACCGGGTGCCGCTCGCGGGCATCAACGAGGCCCTGGAGCAGATGCGCACGGGCGTGGCGCTCCGCACCTGCATCGAGATCTGAGAGGGAACCATGACTCTTCCGCTCGATGGGCTGAGCGCGATCGTCACCGGCGCCGGGCGCGGTCTCGGCCGTGCCGAGGCCCTCGAACTGGCCCGGCTCGGTGCCGCCGTCGTCGTCAACGACTACGGGCAGCCCGGCCGCGACGGCTCCGGCGCGGCCTCCGCCGCGCCCGCCGAGGAGGTCGCGGCGGAGATCCGCGCGGCGGGCGGCCGGGCGGTCGCGCACCTCGGCGACGTCTCCGACTTCGAGACCGCGCGGGCCCTGGTCGACCTGGCCGTCGCCGAGTTCGGGAAACTGGACGTCCTGGTCAACAACGCGGGCATCCTGCGTGACCGGATGGTCTTCTCGATGACCGAGGACGAGTGGGACTCGGTCGTACGGGTCCACCTCAAGGGTCACTTCAACACCACCCACTTCGCCGCCGTGCACTGGCGGAGCCGCGCCAAGGCCGGGGAGACCGGCGTCTACGGCCGGATCGTCAACACCTCCTCCGAGGCCTTCCTCGCCGGCTCGGCCGGTCAGCCCAACTACGCGGCGGCCAAGGGCGGCATCGTGGGCCTGACCACCTCGACGGCGCTCGCGCTCGCCCGGTACGGGGTGACGACCAACGCGATCTGCCCGAGGGCCAGGACGCGGATGACGGAGGACGTGTTCGCGGGCTTCGCCGAGCCGACGGCCGAGGGGGAGCTCGACCCGCTGGCGCCCGAGCACGTGGCGCCGCTCGTCGGCTATCTCGCCTCCCCGGCCGCGTCCGGGGTCAACGGTCAGCTGCTCGTCGTGCACGGCGGGATGGTGGCGGTCGTGGACCGGCCACGGGTGTCGGCCACGTTCGACACGGCCAAGGAGGCGTTCACGTACGAGGAACTGGACGGCCTGCTCACCCCGCACTACGCCGCCCGCCCGGCGGGCGAGACCTTCGCGGCGACGGAGGTGCTGGGGCTGAAGAAGGGCTGAGGGACCGGCCGTCGAAGGCGGACGGTCAGCGGTGGGGAAGACGAAGGGCCCCGGGGGAGACCCCGGGGCCCTTCGCCTCAGCCGGTGTACCCCGTCACTGCGCGTCGGGCTCGCGGCGGTGGCGGCCGTGCGGGGAGGACGCGGAGTCCTCCACCGGCGAGGCCTCACCCCGGTGCTTGCCGGAGCCGTTCCGCTCCTGCCCGTGCGTGCTGTTTTCCGACATGGTCGAACTCACCCCGTTGACATCGTTCTTGCTGTGCAGCCCAAGATTCTAGCCAGCGGGTTTCCGGTCGGTGAGGGGTGCCTGCTGAAGCGGCACCGGACGGCACACCCGGGGCTCCTCGACGGCCGCCACCGCAGGGGCCGGCTCCGGCTCGGGCTCCGGCTCGGGCTCCGGTTCCGGCGGCGCCTCCAGGTCCGCGAGCCCGCACGGCGCCCCGGCCGTCACGTACGGCAGCCGCAGTACGCCTCCGGCCGTCCACAGGCCCGCCCCGGCCAGCCAGCCCGCGGGGGCGGCCATCTGGCCCATCCGCCGGGCCGCCGGCTGCCAGGTCCCCACCCAGCTCCCGCCCGCCGCGTCGATCCGCAGCGCCACCGCGCAGCTCTCCGGCATCAGCACCTGCCCCGGCTGCACGGCGAACGGCGTCACCGCCGCGTCGTCGAGCCGCAGGCACTCCGGGAACCGCACCGGCAGCAGACTCCCGAGGACGCCCCAGCCGAGCCGGTCGTGCCCCGGCGACGGCGCGTCGGAACGGATCAGGAGCAGCCCGCTGTCCGGATCCGCGAGGAGCAGCCGGTCGTCGCTCTCCTCGGTGATCTGGAGCAGCGGCGTCACCTCCCCGCCCCGCTCCAGGTCGACGGCGACCGCCTTCACGGGACCGTCGCCGAGCCGCCGGTCGAGCGCGAGCATCCGGCCCGTACGGTCCAGCCACACCCCGCCCGTGCAGCGGCCCCCGACCTCCGCCACCTGCTCGGGGCCGAAGGCCCCGCCCGCGACCAGCCACAGCGTGGTCGTGTCGGGGCCGACGCACATCGCGTACGCGCAGATGCCGTCCGGCGAGGGCGGGAGCAGCACCAGGTGCTCGGAGCCCGGGGCCTCCACCGAGCCGAGCCGGAGCTCGCCGGTGGCCGGGCCCGTCGGGTAGAGCAGTGAGAACGTGTTCCGCCGCCCGTCCACGCGGCGGGCGACGAGGACCCGGCCGTCCGCGAGGGGCAGCAGCTGGGCGCTCGGGTCCTCCGGCTGGTCGAGGGGGAGCGGCACGGCGTACGGCTCCGGGCCGTCGAGGGTCCACCGCTCCACGTACAGGGCGTCCCCGGCGCCCGCGAGCCTGGCCGCGTACGCGCCGTTCGCCGTGATCGTGAACCCCGTCGGCCAGGCCGCGCCCGCGGGGCGCTCCCCCTCCCGGCTTCCCTCGCGGTCGTCGTCCTCGGCCGCCGTCTCGATGGCACACGCTGTCATCGACTCGTCACCTCCGGCAACGAAGCTAGTTTTCGCACTTCCAGCCGAACAACACGAGCAGGGTCACTTCACACATAAGGGTGGCCCCGCGGCGATTCGGCTGAGGGGTGGGGGGCGGTTGTGCTGGAGTTGCCGGTGGTGAGTAAGGTAAGGCGAACCTAAACGGAGTCTGTGACTCCGTCAGGTCGTGCCCGTCTCCCGCCAGGACCCGTACAGGAGCCTTCTCATGTCCCTCCGCCGCCGCGGCACCGCCGCCGTCGTCGCCCTCGCCGCCTCGCTCTCGCTCGCGGCCTGCGGAGGAGGGGACGGAGGCTCCGACGCCTCCGCGAAGGACGACACGACCAAGAAGAAGGACGTCGCCACCGGCGGCAAGGACTTCGGCGACGCGGCGGCCAAGACCGCGGCCATGGGCACCGACGCGAAGGCGGGTCAGTTCCCCCGCACCCTGACGCACGCACTGGGGAAGACCGAACTGAAGTCCGCCCCCAAGCGGGTCGTCGTCCTCGACGTCGGCGAGCTCGACAACGTCGTCTCCCTGGGCGTCCAGCCCGTCGGCTACGCCCCCTCCGAGGGCGACGACGGCATCCCCGGCTACCTCAAGAAGGACGCCGGCGCCCCGAAGTCCGTCGGCACCATCAACAACCTCAACCTGGAGGCCATCGCCAACCTCCAGCCCGACCTGATCCTCGGCAGCCAGCTCCGCGCCGCCGACAAGTACGACGAGCTGTCGAAGATCGCGCCGACCGTGTTCTCCATCCGTCCGGGCTTCACCTGGAAGGAGAACTACCTCCTCAACGCCGCCGCGCTCGACAAGACCGCCGAGGCGAAGGAGAAGCTCGCCGCGTACGAGACCAAGGCGAAGCAGCTCGGCACGGACATCGGCCCGAACAAGCCGACCATCTCGATGGTCCGCTACCTCCCCGGCAAGATCCGCCTCTACGCCAAGGCGTCCTTCATCGGCACCATCCTGGAGGACACCGGCCTGCCGCGGCCCAAGAACCAGCAGATCGACGACCTCGCCGCCGAGATCAGCCCCGAGAAGATCGACGAGGCCGACGCCGACTGGATCTTCACCGGCGTGTACGGCGACGCCAAGGCCACCAAGAAGGACGCCGCCCAGGCCAACCCGCTCTGGAAGAACCTCAAGGCGGTCAAGTCGGGCCGGGCGAAGGACGTCCCGGACGAGACCTGGTACCTGGGCCTCGGCGTGACGGCGGCGAACAGCGTCCTCGACGACCTGCGCGCGGACCTCGTCAAGAAGTAGAGACGACCGGAGGCCGGTGCGGAGGCGCTGCGGCGCCCCCGTACCGGCCTCCGTGCCCTCCCCGGACCGGCGCCCGCGAGTACCCCGTACACGCGGACCCGTACGCCGCCGCCTCGGCCTTCGTACGTCCCTGGGCCGGGCGGCCGTACGTCCCGGGCCGGGCGGCCGTACGCCCGGACCGGCGGCCGCACGCCCCCGGACCGGTGGCCCCCGCACCGGGCACGACGGTGGGACACGTGAGCCAGGTAGCCTTTCCTCCGTGCCCCGTCTGTCTGAAGTCATCGCCGCGCTCGACGCCCTCTGGCCACCCGAGCGGGCCGAGTCGTGGGACGCCGTCGGCACCGTCTGCGGTGACCCCGACGCCGAGGTCACCCGCGTGCTCTTCGCCGTCGACCCCGTCCAGGAGATCGCCGACGAGGCGATCGTCCTCGGCGCCGACCTGATCGTCACCCACCACCCGCTCTACCTGCGCGGTACGACGACGGTCGCGGCCGGCCACTTCAAGGGCCGTGTCGTGCACGGCCTCATCAAGCACGACATCGCCCTCCACGTCGCGCACACCAACGCCGACACCGCCGACCCCGGCGTCTCCGACGCCCTCGCCGGTGCCCTCGACCTCCGCGTCACCGGCCCCCTCGTGCCCGAGAACAACCTCGGCCGGATCTGTGAACTCGACCACCCCGAGACCCTCGCGGAGTTCGCCGCGCGCGCCGCGAAGCGGCTGCCCGCCACCGCGCAGGGCATCCGGGTCGCCGGCGACCCCGCCATGACCGTGCGCCGCGTCGCCGTCAGCGGCGGCTCCGGCGACAGCCTCTTCGACGCCGTACGAGCCGCCGGCGTGGACGCCTTCCTCACCGCCGACCTGCGCCACCACCCGGTCTCCGAGGCAACCCAGCACTCACCGCTCGGCCTGGTCGACGCCGCCCACTGGGCCACCGAATGGCCCTGGTGCGAGCAGGCCGCCGCCCAGCTCGACGAGATTTCCGACCGCCACGGCTGGGACCTCCGCGTCCACGTCTCGAAGACGGTCACCGACCCCTGGTCCTCCCACCACACCTCCCCTGGAGCCCCCAACTGAACGCCGCGCCCGCCGACCAGATCCGCCTCCTCGACGTCCAGGCCCTGGACGTCCGCCTCCAGCAGCTCGCCCACAAGCGCCAGTCGCTGCCCGAGCACGCCGAGATCGAGTCGCTGACCAAGGACCTCACCCAGCTGCGCGACCTGCTCGTCGCCGCGCAGACCGAGGAGAGCGACTGCGGCCGTGAGCAGACCAAGGCCGAGCAGGACGTCGACCAGGTCCGCCAGCGGGCCGCCCGCGACCAGCAGCGCCTCGACTCCGGCGCCGTGTCCTCCCCGAAGGACCTGGAGAACCTCCAGCGCGAGATCGTCTCCCTCGCCAAGCGCCAGGGCGACCTGGAGGAGATCGTCCTCGAGGTCATGGAGCGCCGCGAGTCCGTGCAGGAGCGCCTCGCCGAGCTGACCGAGCGGGTCTCCGCCGTCCAGGCCAAGACCGACGACGCCACCGCCCGGCGCGACGCCGCAGAGGCGCAGCTCGACGCCGAAGCCGCCTCGGTGGCGAAGGAGCGCGAGCTCATCGCGGCCTCCGTCCCGGCCGACCTCCTGAAGCTGTACGAGAAGCTGCGCGAGCAGCAGGGCGGCGTCGGCGCGGCCCGGCTGTACCAGCGCAGGTGCGAGGGCTGCCACATCGAGCTCAACATCACCGAGGTCAACGAGATCCGCGCCGCCGCCCGCGACGCGGTCGTCCGCTGCGAGAACTGCCGCCGCATCCTCGTCCGCACCTCGGAGTCCGGTCTGTAATGTCCGTGCTTCCGTCTTCGCGAGAGCTGATCGTCGAGGCCGACGGGGGCTCCCGGGGCAATCCGGGGCCCGCCGGCTACGGGGCGGTCGTCCTGGACCCCGTGACGGGTGAGACGCTCGCGGAGACGGCCGAGTACATCGGCGTGGCGACGAACAACGTCGCCGAGTACAAGGGCCTGGTGGCGGGCCTCGAGGCGGCCCGGGCGCTGTTCCCGGACGCCACCGTCCACGTCCGCATGGACTCCAAGCTGGTCGTCGAGCAGATGTCCGGCCGCTGGAAGATCAAGCACCCGGACATGAAGCCGCTCGCCGCCGAGGCCGGCCGGGTCTTCCCCGCGGGCCGGGTCCGCTACGAGTGGATCCCGCGCGAGCGCAACAAGCACGCGGACCGGCTCGCGAACGAGGCGATGGACGCGGGCAGGCGGGGCCGCCCGTGGGAGCCCTCCGCCTCGACGGCCGGCCTCGACGCCTCCGCCGCCCGCAACGCCGCCGCCCTGCCCCCGTCGGGCCCGCCCGGCGACCCGGCGGCGGGCGCGGCCCGTGCGAGGGCGGCGCTCGGCGCGTCGCGGCCTGCCCGTACGGGCAGGACCGAGGGCGCCCCGGTCGCCGCCACCGGAACGGCCGCCTGGCCGAGCGCCGCGTCGCGGCCGTCCGCCCCGGGCACCGGGCCGGACGACGGCCTGTTCGCGGCGGAAGCCCTCGTGGCGTCGGGCGACTTCGAGGCCGAGGCGGGCATCGCGACGCCGCCGAACCGCGCGCCACGCGCCGCCAGGCCGTCCGAGACCCCTGCCGTGCTGTCCGAGCTCCCCGCCGTGCCGGCCGGGACCGCCGACACGGGTGCCGAGGCCCCCGCCGGGCCTGCCGGGGCCCCTGCCGCGCCGGGCCGGACCCACGCCGGGCCCGTCGAGGCCGACCACTCCGTCGCCGGACTTCCCGGGCTCCCCGGCATGGCCGCCGACGCCGCCGTGGAGGCCGAGACCGTCGCCGTGGCCGCCCCCGGATCCGCGCATCCGATGCCCGGCACCCCCGGCGCCCGGCAGGGCTGGGCCGGGCCCGACATGGGGGCGCCCGCCACGTTCGTGCTGCTGCGGCACGGCGAGACCGCGCTCACGCCCGAGAAGCGGTTCTCGGGGAGCGGGGGGTCCGACCCCGAGCTGTCCCCGGCCGGACTGCGGCAGGCGCAGGCCGTCGCCGAGGCGCTCGCCGCGCGCGGCACCATCCAGGAGATCGTCAGCTCGCCCCTCACCCGCTGCCGCCAGACCGCCGCCGCCGTCGCCGCCCGCCTCGGGCTCGACGTGCGGATCGAACAGGGCCTGCGGGAGACCGACTTCGGCGCCTGGGAGGGGCTGACGTTCGGCGAGGTCCGGGAGCGCCACCCCGAGGACCTCGACGCCTGGCTCGCCTCACCGAAGGCCGCGCCGACCGGCGGCGGGGAGAGCTTCGCGGCCGTCGCCCGCCGCGTCGCCGCGACCCGCGACCGGCTGACCGCCGCCCACGCGGGCCGGACCGTCCTCCTCGTCACCCACGTCACGCCGATCAAGACCCTGGTCCGGCTCGCGCTCGGCGCCCCGCCGGAGTCGCTGTTCCGGATGGAGCTGTCGGCCGCGTCGATCTCCGCCGTGGCGTACTACGCGGACGGCAACGCCTCCGTGCGGCTCCTCAACGACACCTCGCACCTGCGGAACTGAGGCCGTCAAGGGCTGGCGCCGGGCCCTCACCCCGTACCACCATCCCGTCATGACCTGGCACTTCACCGAGGACGCCGCCGCGTTCCGTACCGCCGCGGCGGAGCACCTGGCCGCCGAGCCCGCCCGCAACACCGCCGTGCTGACCCTCATGGACCGGGCGGACCGGCTCGGCTGGTGGACCGAGCCCGACGGCCGCGTCACGGGCGTGCTCGCCGTGTCGCCGCCCCGCGTGCCCGCCTTCGGGGCGATGACCGTGGAGGCGGCCCGCGCCCTCGTCCTCCCGGCGGGCGAGGAGCCGACCGAGCTGCGCGGCGAGACGGCTGCCGTGGAGGCGTACGCGGAGGCCTCGGGCCGCCCCTGGACGCCCACCGTCCGGATGCGGCTCTTCCGGCTCGGCGAGCTGACCCCGCCGGACCCCGCCCCCGCGGGCAGGGCCCGCGTCGCGGACACGACGGACGTACCGCTCGCCACCGCCTGGGCGCGCGGCTTCGCCCGGGACATCGGGGAGGACCCCGAGCAGGACTTCACGGGCCCGGTCACCGAGCGGGTCTCCGAGGGCCGGCTGCTGCTCTGGGAGACCCCCGACGGCCGCCCGGTCTCGATGGCCGCGGTCTCCCGCACGATCGAGGGCCAGGCCCGCGTCCACCTCGTCTACACCCCGCCCGCCGACCGTGGCCGGGGCCACGCGGCGGCGGTCACCGCCGCCGTCAGCCGGGCCGCCCTGGACGGCGGCGCCGAGCAGGTCCTGCTCTTCACGGACCTGGCCAACCCCACCAGCAACGCCCTCTACCGGCGCCTCGGTTACCGACCGGTGACCGACCACCTCGGGGTGGAGTTCGCACCGGCGGTCGTATGATCGCGCGGACGTCGACCGGAGGGGTGGGTGAGACCGTGGAGACGGTGCTGTCGGGGAGGGGTACGCGCGCGCGGTTCGACGGCACGCGCCTGAGGATCGTGCGGGACGGCACGACGTGGACGGTGCCGGTCCGCGCGATCGCCTCCGTGGAGGAGACGGCGGGCGGCACGGTGCGGGTCGTCCTCGCCGGGGATCCCTCCGGCGCCCGGCACGGCCTCGGCGGCTCCGTCGCCCTGTCAGGACCGAACGCGCGCGCGGCCGGAGCGTTCGCCGGCCATGTCCGTACGGCCCTGGGACGCGTCACCCCCGCCGCCGACGGACACGCCCTGGTCACCGTCGTACGCCCGGCACCCGCCCGCGCGGGCGGCGGACTCGGGGAGTCGGCGCGGCGCGCGGTCCGCGTCGGAGCCGCGCTCGCCGGCTACGCGCTGCTCCTCGCGGTGATCGGCGTGACCGGCCCGCGCGCCGCCGTGACGGCCGCCGTGTCCCTCTCCTTCGGCGGGCTGCTCGGCATCCTCGGCGGTGTCCCGCTCTGGCGGGTCGGCCGCCGCTTCCACGCCATGGCGGTCCTGCGCCGGCGGGGTATCGGCGTCGTCGCCCGGATCGACGGCCACGTCAAGATCTGGTCGAAGGGAGCCTCGCTCTGGGTGTTCCCCTACCTCTCGTACACGACCGTCGACGGCGAGAAGTACGCGCGCGTGCCGTCGAGGGTCTCGATGTGGGCCTGGGGGGAAGTGCGCCGCACGGCGGAGATCCTCTACGACCCCGAGTGCCCGCGCCGCGCCGGTGTGCCCCCGACCGTCGGTTTCGCGCTGCGCAGCGTCGTCCTCGGCCTGCTCGGCCTGGTCCCCATGTCCCTCTTCGTCCTCGCGGTGCTCGCCAACACCCCGCTCCTGGGCTTCTAGCGCCCCGGCAGGCACGGCCCGCCCGGTCGGCGCAGCGACGCCGCCTCGCGTGCGAGGGACTCGACCCGTGCCCAGTCGCGGGCCGCGAGGGCGTCGGGCGGCAGCATCCACGTACCGCCGACGCAGCCGACGTTGGGCAGGGACAGATAGGCGGGGGCGGAGGCGAGGGAGACGCCGCCGGTCGGGCAGAAACGGGCCTGGGGGAGCGGCCCCGCGAGCGACTTCAGATACGGGACGCCGCCGGCCGCCTCGGCCGGGAAGAACTTCATGGTGTCCACCCCCTGTTCGAGCAGCGCCACGACCTCCGAGGTCGTCGACACCCCCGGCAGGAACGGCACCCCCGACTCCCGCATCGCGCCGAGCAGCCGCCCGGTCCACCCGGGGCTGACCAGGAACCGGGCGCCCGCGCCGACCGCGTCCGCGACCCCGGCCGCCGAGACGACCGTCCCCGCGCCGACGACCGCGCCCGGGACCTCGGCCGCGATCGCGCGGACGGCGTCGAGCGCGGCCGGGGTGCGCAGGGTCACCTCGATCAGCGGCAGCCCGCCGGCCACCAGGGCCCGCGCCAGGGGCACGGCGTCGGCGGCGTCCTCGATCACGACGACCGGAACGACGGGGACGGGGGCGGCTTCCGGGGCAAGGTCGAACACGCTCGTCATGGCCTCATCCTGACCATGACGTGCGTGATGCGCAACGATCGTTGCGTAGGATGCAATGAGCCTTCAGTGGATCTCGTCCACCAGCACGTCAAGGGCTCCCGCCTTCCCGCCCTCCTCCACCACGTGCCCCAGGTCCCGCAGCGCCACCACCAGCTCCTCCGGCGACCCCGGCGCCGCGCCCGCCTCGAGCAGGCTCCGTACGATCCGCCCCTTCGTCGCCTTGTTGAAGTGGCTGACCACCTTCCGGGTCGGCGCGTGCAGCACCCGCACCGTCGCCGTCCGCGCCGCCACCTCCCCCTTCGGCTTCCACGCCGACGCGTACGCCGACGAACGCAGGTCCAGGACCAGACCCTCCCCGGCCGCCTCGGGAAGCACGGACGCCATCGCCCCGCGCCAGTGCGCGCCCAGCGCGCCGAGCCCCGGCAGCTTCACCCCCATCGAGCAGCGGTACGACGGGATCCGGTCCGTCACCCGCACCGCGCCCCACAGCCCCGAGAACACGAGGAGCGCTTCCTCCGCCCGCTTCCCGGCCGCCGCGTCCAGGGTCGCCAGACCCAGCGCGTCGTACAGCACGCCCGTGTAGACCTCCCCGGCCGGGCGGGCGCCCGCCGTCCGCAGCTCCACGTTCTTCGCGACCTCGCCGCGCAGGCCCTCGCTCAGGCCGAGGACCTCGCGCGCCTTCTCCTCGTCGGCCGCGCACAGCTCGACCAGCTCGTCCAGGACCGCCGCCCGCGCCTCCGCGAGCCCCGGCAGGGACAGCGACTCCGGCTTGAGCGGCGCCCCGCGCCCCGAGGAGGCCTTGCCCTCGGAGGGCGGCAAGAGCACGAGCACGGTGGTTCTCCTTCGTCCGTACGGGATCGGGGGTGCGGCCCCGGCCGTCAAGACTACAAAGCGCGAGCCCCCTTCCCCGCCGCCCGGCCTTCAAGGGGGCCGCGGCCGGAGTGCCGCCGTACGGCCCCGCTCACGCCCGCTCCGGACCCCGCCGTACCGCCGTCCAGGGTGCCGCCGCCGGAACCCCGCCCTACGCTCGGTCCATGCCCCGCCGCCACATGCACGTGACCGGCGCAGCCGAGGCTCCGCTGCGGGCCGCCCTGCGCGCACTCCGTACCGAGCTCGCGATCCCCGAGGACTTCCCGCCCGCCGTCCTCGCCGAGGCCGAGGCCGCCGCGAAAGCCCCCCGGCTTCCCGCGCACGACGCCACCGACCTGCCCTTCTTCACCGTCGACCCGCCCACCTCCACCGACCTCGACCAGGCCATGCACCTGGCCCGCCGGGCCGACGGCGGCTACCGCGTCCACTACGCCATCGCCGACGTCGCCGCGTTCGTCACCCCCGGCTCCGCCCTCGACGCCGAGGCCCACCGGCGCGCCCTCACCCTCTACTTCCCCGACGGCAGGATCCCCCTCCACCCCGCCGTCCTCTCCGAGGGCGCCGCCAGCCTCCTCCCCGGCGACCCCCGCCCCGCCCTGCTGTGGCGGATCGACCTCGACGCCGAGGGCCGCAGGGTCGCCACCGACGTCCGCCGCGCCCTCGTCCGCAGCCGCGCCAAACTGGACTACGCGGGCGTGCAGCGGCAGATCGACACCGGTACGGCGGAGGAGCCCGTCGCCCTCCTCCGCGAGATCGGCCGGCTCCGCGAGGCCCTCGAAGCCGAACGCGGCGGGATCTCCCTCAACGTCCCCGAACAGGAGATCGTCGAGCAGGCCCCGCGCGACGAGCGGGGCCCCGGCGACCGCACCTACTCCCTCGCCTACCGGGCCCCGCTCCCCGCCGACGGCTGGAACGCCCAGATCTCCCTCCTCACCGGAATGGCAGCCGCCGACCTCATGACCGCGGCGGGCACCGGCATCCTGCGCACCCTCCCCACCGCCCCCGACGGCGCCGTCGCCCGCCTGCGCCGCTCCGCGCAGGCCCTCGGCGTCGACTGGCCGCACCACGTCTCGTACGCGGACGTCGTCCGTGCCGCCGACCCCACGAACCCGCGCCACGCCGCCTTCCTCCAGGAGTGCACCACCCTCCTGCGCGGTGCCGGATACACCGTCTTCACCGACGGCCACGTCCCCACCCCGGCCGTGCACGCCGCCGTCGCCGACGAGTACACCCACTGCACCGCACCGCTGCGGCGGCTCGTCGACCGGTACGCGGGCGAGCTGTGCGTGGCGGCGGTGGCGGGCGACGAACCGCCCGAGTGGGTACGGGCCGCGCTGCCCGCCCTCCCCGACGAGATGGCCGCCGGCTCGCGCCGAGCGAACACCGTCGAGCGCGAGAGCGTCGACATCGTCGAAGCGGCCCTGCTCAAGGAGAGGGTCGGCGAGATCTTCGACGCGTACGTGATCGACGTGAAGGAACGCGAGCCGTCCGTCGGCACCGTCCACCTGGACGATCCGGCGGTCGTCGCCCTGATCGCGGGCGGCGGGACGCGGCTGCCGCTGGGGGAGTGGCTGCGGGTCAGGCTGACGGAGGCGGATCCAGGATCGGCGAAGGTGCTGTTCGCGCCCGCGTGAGCGCGCGCGAGACCTCCCTGTACAGGGCGCGCGGGTCGTCGGCGTGCACCCGGAGGGTGTGTACGGGGCGGGGCGCGCCACTGAGGAACCTGGGCACGTCGACCGGTTCGGCCAGCACGATGGTCACGGAGGTCTGGGAGCCGACGGCGAGGTTCAGCTCGCCCTCGGTCTTCTCGTGCGTGAACAGCAGCTCGTGCCGGACGGCCGCGACCCGGTCGAGCGGCACGCGCACGTCGACGTGCGCGGCCTGCCGCAGCCGCAGGACGTTCCCGGTGAGGGTGTGCGGGCGGGTCACGGAGGCGGCGTGCAGCCCGAGGACGAAGAGCACGGTGTAGACGTCCAGGACGAGGACGACCGCGTGGACGAGGGGCCAGTCGGCGAGCAGGTACGACATGCCGACCGTCTCGACCAGGCACACGAACGCGAAGCCGTACATCAGCGCCGCCTGGTCCCTGGCGTGCGGGAACACCGCGTCCGCGCCGTCCACCCCCTGCGGCCGCCGCGCCACCCACCGCACCACACCGACCATGATCCGCAGCTCGTGCCCCATGATCCGCAGCACGGGCCCGGGCACCAGCTCGGCCAGCGCCTCCCGCCGGGAGAGCCCGCGCCGCCGCAGCCGCGTCCAGACGACGCCCTCGGCGGCGAGCAGCCCCAGGGCGAGCAGCTCCCCGCCCAGGAGCACCGCCCCGGGCATCCGCACCCCGGCGAGAAGACAGACGAAGAGCACGACCTCGGCGGGCAGCGCGGCGTACGCGGCCCCGCGCAGGAGCCGCAGCACCCGCCCGCGTGGCGGCCCGCCCGTGGTGCCGGGGGCGGGGACGCCGACCGTCGGCGTCACGTCGGCCGGCAGCCGCGGGTTCTCCGTACTCGTCACCGTCCCGCCTCCCCTCTCCCGAATCCGTCCGACGCCTCCGACGAGTCCTCGACCCGCCGTGTCAGTACCAGCCCGATCGCCCGCCGTACCGCCGCCGACTGGGCCGGGGCCAGGTCCGAGAAGAAGGCGTCGGCGAGACCGCCGGAGCCCTCCGCGGGCAGGTCCACGGCCATTCCGTCCGGCAGGACGGCGGCGAGGGCGCGGGCGGCCGCGTCCACCCGGGGATCGTCCGGCTCCGCGTCGGCGAGGGCGTCGAGGAGCCCGTACACCTCCCGCGCACTGCCCGCCGCCTCGTGCATCAGGCTCATCAGCCCGGCCCGCTCCGCCTCGGGGACGACGGTGTCGAGCAGCGCCAGGATCTCCCGGTCCTTCGCCGCCATCGGCGACTCGGGCAGCTCGCCGAGACCCGCGAGCAGCGCCGTGAGCTCCGGCGAGACGGGCCCGTCGGCGGGCAGCCGACCGGCCCGCGCCTCGGCGAGGAGCGGTGCGAGACGTGCCCGGCGCTCCCGGATCACCGCCTCCTGGCGCGCCAGGTCCTCCGCCAGCTCCTCCAGCACCTCCACGAGCCCCCGCCCCTCGTCGTCGGCGATCACGTCCCGTACCTCGTCGAGCCCGAGGCCCAGCTCGGTGAGCCGCCGGATCCGGGCGAGCAGGACGGCGTCCCTGATGCCGTACTCCCGGTACCCGTTGGCCCGCCGCACGGGCTCGGGCAGCAGCCCCGACTGGTGGTAGTGCCGCACGGCCCGGGGGGTGACCCCGACGAGGGCGGCGATCTCGCCGATACGCATGCGCCCAGTAGAAACCCTGACGCTGCGGCAGGGTCAAGCGTGATCCACCGCCCCGTCCGGATCGTGTGCCACGCTCGGGAGAACGACCCCGATCCGACGGACGGCAGGTGCCTCGATGCCCGAGTCCGACGACATGACTGCCATGCCGCACGAATCGCTCACGCAGGCGGACGTCCTGCTGGAGGGCTTCCTGGCGCTGGACGCGCCGGAGGGCTTCCGCGCGGAGCTGGTCGAGGGGGAGATCGTCGTGACACCGCCGCCGGACGGGGAGCACGAGAAGTACATCAGCCGTGTGATGAGGCAGGCGATCAGGAGATCCCTGGTCGACATGGACGTCTCGGGGAACAAGGGCCTGAAGATGGCGGGCACCGGGGAGCGGCCGAGGAACCACGTCATCCCGGACCTCACGTTCGCCCCCTTCGGCTTCGACCTGGAGACGGCGGAGTTCCTCTGAATCGGCGGGTAGCATGGTCGGCACGGCAGACGAGCCGGGCGGACGGCCGCGTGGAGATCTCCGGATCTCCCCGAGGAACGTCCGGGCTCCACAGAGCAGGGTGGTGGCTAACGGCCACCCGGGGTGACCCGCGGGACAGTGCCACAGAAAACAGACCGCCGGGGACCTCGGTCCTCGGTAAGGGTGAAACGGTGGTGTAAGAGACCACCAGCGCCTGAGGTGACTCAGGCGGCTAGGTAAACCCCACTCGGAGCAAGGTCAAGAGGGGACACCCCGGTGTCCCTGCGCGGATGTTCGAGGGCTGCTCGCCCGAGTCCGCGGGTAGACCGCAGGAGGCCGGCGGCAACGCCGGTCCTAGATGGATGGCCGTCGCCCCGACGACCGCGAGGTCCCGGGGCACAGAACCCGGCGTACAGCCCGACTCGTCTGTCGGCCCGCGTGGGAGGGCCCCTGGTCAGGCACTTTGCCTGGTCAGGGGCCCTCTTCCGTTGCCGGTCAGGGGCGCCGCACCTCGAAGTGGAAGCAGCCGTACTCGACCGCCCGGACGTGCACCAGGGCCACGGCCGGGTCGGCGAAGGCGTCCTCGAGGGCCCGGTCGAAGGCCTCGCCCGTCGCCTCGGGGAGCTCCAGGAGACGGCCTCCGGCGATTCGGCCCGCCGCGTCGTAGCGGCGGAGGGCCCGGAGCGCCCCCGCCCGTGCGAAGGGGTACGTCGTCGAGGGCGCGGGGCCGCCGCAGTCCTCGGTGTGGATGAAGACGGGGCCCTGCTCGTCGTACGCGCCCGGCTCGGCCCCGGTCTCGGCGGCCCAGCGCCGCAGCGGCGCGTACGAGACGAGCGCGATCCGCTCGCCGGGCGCGGAGGGGCGCAGGCAGCAGCGGAGCGGGTCGCCGCCGTCGGTGGCGGTGTGCGGCACGCAGGGGCGCCCGGCGTCGTCGGAGGCGCGCAGTTCGGCGAGGGCCGAGGGAGGGATGGGACGGGCGCGGTAGGCGGTGGGGTGGGTGCTCATACGGCCAGGGTGGCGGGGGCGGACCCCGTATTACCGGCGGAATTCGGACGGGGCGCTGTGCGGTGAGGCGGGGCAGGGACTACGTGGCGTCGAGCCAGTCGGTGTACCAGGTGCGGAAGTCGGGACGCGCCGGCGTGAAGCCGCCCCAGTCCGGATCGAGGCGCCAGATCTCGCCCGCTCGCGGGCCGGTCAGGACCAGCCGGATGTACATCCCACAGCCCTCTTCGGCCAGCATGAGCGTGCCCGGGGTCAGTTCCTCGTCCTTGGCGCCGATCGCGCCGGGGAGCGGCTCGGCGAGGGGGAACCGCGTGGCAAGCCGGCCCGGCCGGCGGTCCTCCCGCCACTCGTCGTCCACGGCCCAGTCGTCGTCGACACCGGAGCGGGGGACGGTCAACGGCATCAGGCCGTACGCGGGACCGGCGGGGCCGTTGCCCACCTCCGCCACGAAGGACCGGTAGTCCGGAGGCAGCCGGATGCCGTGCTCCTCCTCGAACGCGCTGATCTCCGCGTCCGGCAGCGCGGGCGCCAGTTCGTACCGGTGCGTGACCGCCCCGAAGCGCTTTCGCTCCGGATCGCGCGTCGCCCTCGCGCGTATCCGCGCGCGTACGGCGGCCTCGTCCCAGCTCGTCATCCCGTGCCCTCACGTCCCGGTCGGGTGCTTCTCGTCCGGCCCGAGCGTCGCACCGGCCTTCGGCAGTCTCTCCGCCGGAGCGCGGCGGCGTCCACCGAGATCCGGGGTCGCTCGATTCGTTCACGGAGCCGTCCTGGCATGGCGGACCGATCCTGTCCTCCACGGGTGTCAGGGTGGATCCATCGAAGCGGAACCCGCAACGAACGGAGCAGCACGATGAGCCGCCACTTCCAGGTCACCTTCGACGCCCACGACCCGCGGGCACTCTCGTCGTTCTGGCGCGACGCGCTGGATTACGTCCACCCCGGCCCGCCCGGGGTGGACCTGCCCGAGGGCGCCGACCCGCTGGCCGCGTGGGACGACTTCCTCGCCCGGATCGGCGTACCGGAGGACCAGCGCAACACGAGGTCCGCCATCGAGGACCCGGCCGGGCAGGGCCCGCGGGTGTTCTTCCAGCAGGTACCGGAGGACAAGGTCGCCAAGAACCGCGTCCACCTCGACGTCCGCGTGGCGCCCGGACTCGAGGGCGAGGAGCGGATGGCGGCGCTCGAGGCCGAGTGCGACCGGCTCGTCGGACTGGGGGCGAAGCGGGTGCGCCGCTTCGAGCCCGAGCCCCCGATGAGCACCGGGTTCATCGTGATGACCGACCCCGAGGGCAACGAGTTCTGTCTGGACTGACGCCGGGATGACGCGCGCCCCGCCCGGGGACTCGGGTCCCGGACGGGGTACGGCCTCACGGGGTCAGTCGAGGACCTCGATCCTCCACTGGGGGTCCCGGTCGTCCGTACGGACGAAGACGCGCTTGGGGAGGAGGGACCGGTCCTCGAACAGGTCGCGGCCGAGGGCCAGACCGTTCTGGTCGATCACGTACGTGCCGTCCCGGAGGTCGGCGAGCGAGGTGATCGTCGTGACGCCGTCGCCGTCGACGCGCTGGAGGCGCCAGACCGAGGCGGGGGAGTCGTCGGGGCGGACCACCGCCGGGGCGCGCTCGGTGCCCTCCGACGCGATGGTCTCCTCCGTGCCCTTCGCGGTGAGACGGAACCCGCCGGCCTCGTGGCTGATCAGCCACTCCGGCGCCCGCTCCCGGTCGACGAGGAAGCCGACCGGCACCCCGTCCTCGACCCCGAGCGGGGCCCCTTTCACGTACAGCTTGACGACCTTGCCGACGTTCGGCATCGCTCCTCCTGGGGTGGCTTCGGGGGTTGCCCCGACCATGCCCGGACGGCCGCGCCCCGGGCCGGTGAACACGCGGCTCGTAGGCTGGGTGGAGCTGAGAAGTCGTCAGGGAGGTGACAGTTCCGCGTGCCCGGGCCGTGGCGCGCGCCCGCCCGGTGTACGGGTGGGGGCATGACGATTCCCGTGAACCAGCTCAGCGACCCCGCCGTGCGTGCCTTCGTCACGGCCCTCAACGCCCACGACGAGGAGGCCTTCCGGGCGGCTCTCGTGCCCGGCGCGACCATGTCCGACGACGGGTCCGACCGGGACCTGGAGCAGTGGACGGAGAAGGAGGTGTTCGCCTCGCGCGGGCACATGCAGATCGAGTCCGAGAAGGAGGGCGGGCTCGACCTGGTCGCCCGCTTCCGCAACGACACCTGGGGCGAGATGCGGACCCGCTGGCGCTTCACCGTCGAGGCCGGGAAGATCGCCCGCTTCGAGACCGCGCAGGTCTGACCGCGCGGGTCTGACCGCGCGGGTCCAGCCGCGCGGGTCCGGCCGGCACGGGGCCGGCTCGCGGGGCCGGGTCGGCGGGGCCGTCCGGTCCCGCCGGGCCGCCCCGTTTCGCCGGTCCCGTCCCGTCAGCCCCGTCCGATGTACGGCATCCCCGTCGCCATCACCGTCGCGAACTGGACGTTCGCCTCCAGCGGCAGCGACGCCATGTGCACCACCGTCGCCGCCACGTCCGCCGCGTCCATCACCGGTTCCGCCGCGAGCTGCCCGTTGGCCTGGAGGATTCCGGTCTGCATGCGGGCCGTCATCTCGGTCGCCGCGTTGCCGATGTCGAGCTGGCCGCAGGCGATGCGGTACGGGCGGCCGTCGAGCGACAGGGACTTCGTCAGGCCCGTCATCGCGTGCTTCGTCGCCGTGTACGCGATCGAGTGCGGGCGCGGCACGTGGGCGGAGATCGAGCCGTTGTTGATGATCCGGCCGCCCCGCGGGTCCTGTTCCTTCATGGCCCGGAAGGCGGCCTGGGCGCAGAGGAACGCGCCCGTCAGGTTGACGTCGACGACCGCGCGCCAGGTGGCCGGGTCCAGGTCCTCGGTGGGGACGCCGCCCCCCGCGAACGTACCGGCGTTGTTGAAGAGCAGGTCGACGCGGCCGTAGCGGTCCCGTACCGCCGTGAAGAGGGCCGCGACCTCCTCCGCCGAGGTCACGTCCGTGGGGACGGCCAGGAAGTCCCCGGCCGGGAGGGCCGCGGCCGTCTCCTCCAGGGCCTGTGCCCTGCGCCCCGCCAGGGCCACCGACCAGCCGGCCTCCGCGAGGGCCAGCGCCACGCTCCGGCCGATGCCCGATCCCGCTCCCGTCACCACTGCGATGCTCATGGGCGCGCAGCGTACGCGAGACGCGTGCCCCATGAACTCATCCGTCCGACACGTGGATGTCCTGTACCCGACAACGTGACGTCGCCCCGCCCCACTCGAATACCGGAAGGAGAACATCCGTCCGGGGAGGGGCACATGACGCACACACAGGGCCACAGCGAGGAAATACGGGCCGCCGCACGGCACGTGGGCCGCCGCCGGTTCCTCACCGTCACCGGCGCCGCCGCCGCGCTCGCCTTCGCCACCCAGCTGCCCGCGGCCGGCGCCGCGGCCGCCGCCGAGCTCGACGGCCGGCGCGTCACCGAGGACCCGTTCACCCTGGGGGTGGCCTCCGGCGACCCCCTGCCCGGCTCCGTGCTGCTCTGGACCCGGCTCGCGCCCCGCCCCTTCGAGCCGGGGGGCGGGCTGCCCGCCGAGCGGGTGTCCGTCCACTGGGAGCTCGCCCGCGACGAGCGCTTCACCCGGACCGTCCGGCGCGGCCGGGCCACCGCCCACCCGGAGTTCAGCCACACCGTCCATGTCGAGGTGGAGCACCTCGACGCCGACCGCGAGTTCTTCTACCGCTTCCGCGTCGGCGGCTGGACCAGCCCCGTCGGGCGCACCCGCACCGCGCCCGCCCCCTGGGCCCGGAACTCCGCGCTGAAGCTCGCCGCCGTATCCTGCCAGGCCTACCACGACGGGTACTTCACGGCCTACCGTCACCTCGCGGACGAGGACGTCGACGTCGTCTTCCACCTCGGCGACTACCTGTACGAGTACGCCGTGAACGCCACCGGCGGCGCCCGCGCCCACACCGACCGCGTCCTGCCGGCCGTCTTCAACCGCGAGACGGTCACCCTGGAGGACTACCGGCTGCGCTACGGCCTCTACAAGTCGGACCCCGACCTGCGCGCCGCGCACGCCGCCCACCCCTTCGTCGTCACCTGGGACGACCACGAGACCGAGAACAACTACGCGGGCGGCACCCCCGAGAACAGCGTCCCGCCGGAGGAGTTCCTGCTCCGCCGCGCCGCCGCCTACCGCGCCTACTGGGAGCACCAGCCCCTGCGCGCGCCCCAGCGGCCCGAGGGCCCCGACATGCGGCTCTACCGGCGCCTGCGCTTCGGGAACCTCGCCCAGTTCGACATCCTCGACACCCGCCAGTACCGCTCCGACCAGGCGTACGGGGACGGCTGGCAGGTCCCGGGACCGGAGTCCGAGAACCCGGCGCGGACGATGACCGGCGCCGCCCAGGAGCGCTGGCTGCTCGACGGCTGGGGAGCCTCCCGCGCCCGCTGGAACGTCCTGCCGCAGCAGGTCGTGTTCGCCGAGCGCCGTGACCGGCCCACCGCCGACTTCAAGCTCTCCATGGACTCCTGGGACGGCTACCCGGCCTCCCGGCGGCGGCTCCTCGCGGGCGCCGAGGCCGCCGGGGTCGAGAACCTCATGGTGCTCACCGGGGACGTCCACGTCGGCTACGGACTCGACATCAAGGCCGACTTCCGCGACCCGGCCTCCCGGACCGTCGGCACCGAGATCGTCGCCACCTCGATCAGCAGCGGCAAGGACGGCGCCGACCGCCCGTCGAACTACGACAGGCTCACGCAGGCCAACCCGCACCTGAGGTTCTTCAACGGGCGGCGCGGCTACGTCACGGTCGCCCTCGGCGAGGACGGCGCCCGGGCCGACTTCCGTACGGTGCCGTACGTGACGAGCCCGGGCGCCCCCGTCACCACGGCCGCCTCCTTCGTCACGGAGGCGGGCGCCCCGGGCCTCACACCGGCGTGACCAGCGCCTCCCGCGGCTCTTCCTGCGGGTAGCGGACGCCGACGCGGTCACGTACCGCGTCGAGCGTCCGCATCACGGCGAGCGAGCCGTCGAGGGACACGACGGGGGACTCGGTCGCGCCCGCCCGCAGACAGCGCATGACCTCGGCGGCCTCGTGCCGGAGGGAGTGCGGATCGTCCTCGTTCACGAACTCCTCCGGCTCCTGGCCGTCGCGGTGCAGCGTGAACCGCTCGGGGAAGAAGAAGCCGCGCGGCAGGTCGATCCGGCCGAGCGTGCCGGTCACGGACGCCGTCAGCGGCGTGTCCGCGACGAGCGAGCAGGACAGCAGTGCCGACGCGCCCTTCTCCGACCAGCCGAGCAGCATGCCGGTGTTGAGGTCGACGCCCTCCGGCGAGAGCAGCGCGTGCGCCTGGACGGAGTCCGGCTCGCCGAGGAGGAGCTGCGCGAACGACACCGGGTACACGCCCAGGTCGAGCAGCGCCCCGCCGCCCACCGCGGGGTCCCGCAGCCGGTGGTCCGCCGTGAACGGGCCCGCGAGCCCGAAGTCCGCCTGTACGGTCCTGACTTCGCCGATCGCCCCCGCGCGGACCAGTTCCACGAGCCGCCGGATCAGCGGGTTGCAGTACATCCACATGGCCTCCATCAGGAAGAGGCCACGGTCCCGGGCGAGAGTGACGAGTTCCTCCGCCTCGCGGGCGTTGAGCGTGAGAGCCTTCTCGCAGAGGACCGCCTTTCCCGCCTCCAGGGCGCGGCCGGCCGCCTCCCGGTGCGCGTGATGCGGGGTCGCCACGTACACCACGTCGACGTCCTCGTCGGCGAAGAGCCCGTCCCATCCCCCGTACGCCCGCGGGATGCCGAACCGGTCGGCGAAGGCCTTCGCCGACGCCTCCGTGCGGGAGGCCACGGCGACGACCTCCGCACCGTCGAGCGTCAGCAGGTCCGTCGTGAACCGCTCCGCTATGCCGCCCGTCGCCAGGATTCCCCAGCGCACCTTCTCACCCATGTTCCCCACCCATCCCTGAGAGGTCTCGACCATGCCGGTCGAGCTGAGAGCATAGGCAAGGATTCAACGAGATGGAGCAGTCGATGCCGGAAAGCGGCCAGAAAACAACACAAGGCCACATAACCCAAACCGCGCCCGTCGTCACCGCCGCCCGGCGGGCCGGGCTGCTCGTCACTCTCGTCCTGGGCGGACTCACCGCCCTGCCCCCGCTCTCCATGGACATGTACCTGCCGGCGCTGCCGGACGTCACCGACGCCCTGCACGCCCCGGCCGCCACCGTCCAGCTCACCCTCACCGCCTGCCTCGCCGGCATGGCCCTCGGCCAGCTCGTCGTCGGCCCCATGAGCGACAGGTGGGGGCGCCGCCGCCCGCTGCTCGTCGGCATGGTCGTCTACGTCCTCGCCACCGCCGTCTGCGCGCTCGCGCCCACCGCCGAACTCCTCATCGGCTTCCGGCTGCTCCAGGGCCTCGCGGGCGCCGCCGGCATCGTCATCGCCCGCGCCGTCGTCCGCGACCTCCACGACGGCGTCGAGATGGCCCGCTTCTTCTCCACCCTGATGCTGATCTCCGGCGCCGCCCCGATCATCGCGCCCCTCATCGGCGGCCAGATCCTGCGGATCACCGACTGGCGGGGCGTCTTCCACGTCCTCACCGTGATCGGCGTCCTCCTCACCCTCGTCGTCTGGCGCTTCCTCGGCGAGACGCTGCCGCCCGAGCGGCGCCACGAGGGCGGGGTCGGCGAAGCCCTGCGCACCATGAAGGGCCTCCTCGCCGACCGGGTCTTCACCGGCTACATGCTGACCGGCGGCCTCGCCTTCGCGGCCCTCTTCGCGTACATCGCGGCCTCGCCGTTCGTCGTGCAGGACCTGTACGGGGCCTCGCCGCAGACCTTCAGCCTGCTCTTCGGACTCAACTCGATCGGGCTCGTCGCCGTCGGCCAGATCAACGGCAAGCTGCTCATCGGCCGCGTCAGCCTCGACAAGGCGCTCGGCTGGGGCCTCGGGACCATCCTCCTCGCCGCCCTCGCGCTGACCCTCATGACCAGCGGCGTCTTCGGCGAGGTCGGGCTCGGGCCGGTGGCCGCCGGACTGTTCGTCCTCATGTCCGCGATGGGCCTCGCCATGCCGAACACCAACGCCCAGGCCCTGATGCGCACCCCGCACGCCGCCGGGTCCGCCTCCGCGCTCCTCGGCACCACCTCGTTCCTCGTCGGCGCCGTCGCCTCCCCGCTCGTCGGCATCGCGGGCGAGCACACGGCCGTCCCCATGGCGGTCGTCCAGCTCACGTGCGCCGCCCTCGCCGTCGCCTGCTTCCTCGGCCTGTGCCGCCCGTGGCGCTCCGGCAGGGAGGCCACGGGCGTCTGACGGGACGGTGCCCGCCGGGGCGTCGGGGTGCCGGGGCGCCCCGGGGGGTCAGTACCCGCGGCTCCCGGTCTCGCCGAGGGCCTGGACCTGACTGGCCTGGACGATGGCGGCGTGCCGCACGTTCTCGGGCAGGACGTCGCTCGCGACGATGTGCGCCACGACGGTGCCGAGGCGCATGACCACGACGTCGACGTCGACCTCGTCGTCCCGGACCGCCTCGGTCTCGTCGGCCCCGGAGTCCACGGTCTTCCGCTGCCAGCGGCCGCCGGACGAGGCGTCCGCCTCACGCCACCGGTCCACCTGGCCCTTCATCGCCGTCTTCGCCTGATCGGCCGTCTCGAACGAGTAGAGCCGGAACTCCACGCGGGCGTCGTCGGAGCTGCCCCGCGCCTCCATGTCCTTCCCGGAGGCGGCGACGAGACCGGCGCAGGAGATGCCCTCCTCCTTGGCGCAGTACTCGGCGGCCTCGCCCTCCTGGACCACGAAGCGGTCGCCCCCGACCATGACGTCCCCCACCTGGGACTCGATCGGCAGCGCGTTCAGCAGCCCGGTCGCGTCCAGCATGAGGGCCTGCGACGGATCCGCCCCCTGGTCGGTCCCCTGCCCGCCGTCCTGCCCGCCGCCCTGCTCCGCCTCCTGCTGGTTCGCGCCGGGAGCGGCCGAGGGCTTCGTGTTCCCCGTCGCCGGGTCTCCCTCCGGCCCGCATCCCGTCAGCGCGAGCACCAGTGCCGCTGCCACGGCGGTCCCCCGTACGGCAGTCCTCACCTGAACTCCTTCTGTGTCCGATTCTGTGTCCGATGACAAGTGATCAACTTGGCATGGACACCCAACATCATCGGCGGGAGATCGACCAACTCCGCCGGCCCCGTCCCACCCCCTAAAATGTCGAGGTGAACGCCTCCGCCCCCTCCGCCGACTCCCTGCGCGCCGCCCTCGCCGGGCTCCTCGACGGGCTGCCGCCCAACCGGGCAGCCCAGGCCGTCGAGCGGCTGATCGCCAACTACCGGGGGACCACTCCCACGGACGCCCCCGTACTGCGCGACCGCTCCGACGTCGCCGCGTACGCCGCGTACCGGATGCCGGCGACCTTCGAGGCGGTACGCGGCGCCCTCGGCGCGCTGCGCGAGGCCGCGCCCGACTGGGAGCCGCGTACGCACACCGACGTCGGCGGCGGTACGGGCGCCGCGAGCTGGGCCGTCGCCGAGGCCTGGGCGGAAGAGCCGCCCCGCACCACCGTCCTCGACTGGGCGGAGCCGGCCCTCGCGCTCGGCCGGGAACTCGCCGCGGGGACCCTGGATGCCGAGTGGCGCACGGCCAGGATCGGGGGCGCGCTCCGGCTCGCGGACACGGACCTGGTCACCGTCTCGTACGTCCTCAAGGAGCTGACCGCGGCCGACCGGGCGGCGCTCGTGACCGAGGCGGCGCGCGCGGCGCGGACCGTGGTGATCGTCGAGCCCGGCACCCCCGACGGCTACGAGCGGATCATCGCCGCCCGGGCCCTGCTCGTCGACGCCGGGTTCACCGTCGCCGCGCCCTGCCCGCACAGCGGGGCCTGCCCGATCGAGCCGGGCACGGACTGGTGTCACTTCTCGGCCCGGGTGAGCCGTTCCTCGCTCCACCGGAAGGTGAAGGGCGGCTCGCTGCCGTACGAGGACGAGAAGTTCAGCTACGTGGCGGCGACCAGGGAACCGGCGGCTCCTGCGGTCTCCCGGGTCACCCGGAGGCCCCAGATCCGCAAGGGCCTGGTCCTCCTCGACCTGTGCGGCCCCGACGGGCTCGCCCGGGAGACGGTCACCAAGCGCCACGGGCCCCTCTACAAGCACGCCCGTGACGTCGACTGGGGAGACTCCTGGCCGCCGCGGGACGAGGACTGAGGAAGCCGGCCGGTCGCCGCCGGGCGACGAGGGGCCCGGTCGGTCGCCGCCGGGCGACGAGGGGCCCGGTCGGTCGTCGGTCGTCGGTGGTACGAGGGGCTCGGCCGGTCGTCGGAGGGACGAGGGGCTCGGTCAGTCGTCGGTGGGGACCAGGCCGTTCCGGACGTCCGCGCGGAGGCCGGCCCGCCAGACGGTGGGCTCGCAGTTCGGGCCGTTGGGGGTGAACTTCCGCAGCGTGACCTGCGCGGTCCGGTCGTAGACCGCACGGCCGGAGGCCGGGTCGGTGACCGTGAGGCGCACGGCCGTCCGCTGCTCCCCCACGGCCTCGGGCAGGACCACGTCGAGGAGGCCGAAGGGGGCGGACGGCTCCGTGGCGCGAAGGTCCCGGCACACCTCGTCGGCGCAGAGCCGGAGGCGGGCGCCCGCGGGGAAGTCGGCCGGCCGGTAGGCGACGCCCACTCCGGAATCGGCGCCGACCTTGGTGCACGCGAGCGGCTCCCCGACCTGGCAGCCGGTGACCGGCAGCACGACGGCGACGAGGACCATGGCGTACCGGAGCCTGTCACGCACGCGCATCGACAACGCCCCCCTGACGTCACGTTTCCGCGGATCAGGGGGACTCTACGGACGCGGGCCGGGGGAGTCGACCCCCTGGACCGCCCGTCCCGCCCTAGGGCCTGAGCTCCTGGGTGCAGCACTTCACGCTGCCGCCGCCCTTGAGGAGCTCGCTCAGGTCCATGCCGACCGGCTCGAAGCCCCGCCGCCGCAGGGGTTCGAAGAGGCCCACCGCCGCCTGGGGGAGCAGGACGTGGCGGCCGTCACCGACCGCGTTGAGACCGAGGGCCGCCGCGTCCTCGGCCGTCGCGATCAGGGCGTCGGGGAAGAGCCGGGCGAGCACCGCGCGGCTGCCGGGGGAGAAGGCGTCCGGGAAGTACATGATCTCGTCGCGGGCGTCGTCCAGGACGCACAGCGCGGTGTCCAGGTGGTAGTAGCGCGGGTCCACCAGTTCGAGGCCGATCACCGGGCGGCCGAAGAACTCCTGCGCCTCGTGGTGCGAGAGCGGGCTGGAGCGGAAGCCGCGCCCGGCGAGGATCCAGGAGGCGGTGACGGCGAAGTCGCCCTCGCCCTCGTTGACGTGCTCCGGAACCCGTACGGCCTCGTCCGGCCAGCCGTTCCGGCGGAACCAGGCCAGGTGCGCGTCCGCCTCGGCCGCCCGCTCGCGGTGGGCGAACCTGGCGCCGAGGACCCGGCCGTCGACGACGGTGGCGCCGTTCGCCGCGAAGACCATGTCCGGCAGCGCCGGGTCGGGGGTGAGGAGCTCGACGGTGTGGCCGAGCGCGCGGTAGCGGTCGCGCAGGTCCTCCCACTGGGCGAGGGCCAGCGGCAGGTCGACCGGTTTCGTGGGGTCCATCCAGGGGTTGATGGAGTACGTCACCGCGAAGTGCGTGGGTGGGCACATCAGGTAACGGCGGGGCGAGGACGAGCGCGGAGTGGGGCGCAATGAGGGCTCCTCACGGACGGGTGGACGGAAGAACCGAGGATCGGTGGACCCCATGGTCCGCCTTCGGGGCCCCGCACGCTGTGGACCGTTCGGGTGGTTCGGGAGCGGCCCACCGACCCCCTCAGGCGAGACGTTGCGTCTCGCATGCTGCTAGGTTGGGCCCATGTCCGAGACCAAGGCCCCCGACGCCTCCCGCCGCAGCGAACGCTCCCGCCGCGCCATCTTCGACGCCGCCCTCGCCCTCGTCACCGAGACCGGCTACGCGAAGACCACCATCGAGGGCATCGCCGCCCGCGCCGGCGTCGGCAAGCAGACCATCTACCGCTGGTGGCCCTCCAAGGCCGCCGTCCTCCTCGACGCCTTCCTCGACCTCCAGGCCCGGACCGCCGAAGCCCTCGGCGGCGACGCCGGGAGCGAGATCCCCGACACGGGCGACCTCGCCGCCGACCTGAAGCTCGTCCTGCGCGCCACCGTCGACGAACTGAACGACCCGGCCGTCGACCGCCCCACCCGCGCCCTCGCCGCCGAGGGCGTCGTCGACGCCGAGCTCGGCGCCCGCTTCACCGAGGCCCTCCTCGAACCGCAGCTCCAGTACTACGCCCGCCGCATCGAGGCCGCCCAGGCCGCCGGCCACATCGACCCCGACGTCGACCCCCGCATCGCCCTCGAACTCCTCGTCGGCCCCCTCCACCACCGCTGGATCCACCGCACCCTGCCGCTCACCCACGCCTACGCCGACACCCTCGTCGACCTCGCCCTGCGAGGCCTCGCCACGAAGCGCTGAGGCGTCCCGGCCCACCCCGGTTCCGCACTCCGGTCACCCGAGGCGCAGGATGGTGGGACCATGGGCAGAGCCGAACGGGCGAGCATGAGGTGTGAGGGGATAGATGGGCGACGGCATCGGCCGCTTCCGCGGCACGGAGAGCAAACTCGCACAGTGGCTGCGCAGGCGCCCGAAACGCACCGCGGTCGACGACGAGAACGACCGCGAGAAGCTGCTCCTGGCCACCGCCGCCGCCGGGCTGCCCCTGGCCCCCGCCGCGTACCCCGTCGGCTACAGCTGCTCCTGTGAGCGGATCGGCTGTCCCACCCCCGCCCGGCACCCCGTCTCCTTCGCCTGGCAGACCCAGTCGACCACCGACCGCGCCCAGATCGAGCGCTGGGCCCGGAACGAGCCCGGGGCGAACTTCATCACCGCCACCGGCATGGTCCACGACGTCCTCGACGTACCGATGGCCGCCGGCCGCGCCGCCCTGGAGCGCCTCCTCGCCGAGGGCGTCGAGGTCGGGCCCGTCGCCGAGTCCGCCGACATCGACACCGTCGGCGGCCGGATGCTCTTCTTCACCGCCACCCGCGGCACCCCCGAGGACGAGGACGAGTGGTGGCCGTGTGAGCTCGACTGCCACCCGGAGACCATGGACGAGCACCCGGGGCTTCGCTGGCACTGCCGCGGCAGCTACGTCCTCGTACCGCCCGCCCGGCTCCCCGGGGACGAGAGCGCCCATCCGGTCGTCGCCTGGGTCCGCGGCCCCGAGCACCCGCTGCCCGACCCGCTGAACCTCCTGGAGACCCTCCAGGACGCCTGCGCCCGCCACGCGGCGGCACGCGAGGCGGACGGGAACGGCGAGCACACGGCCCACGAGATCGCCTGGCCGCTGACCCGCTGACCGCGGTCGCCGACCCCGCTACAGGCTCCGGTGCCGGACCGCGGGGCCCGTGCTTCGCGGGCCCCGCCTTTTCGTCGCGCGGGGTCTACGAGCCCTCGGCGCCCACCACGCCCTGGAGCCGGCCCTTGATCGAGACCGCGTCGCCGGCCGCGCCCGCCGGCTTCACCAGGACCGCCTGGCTGGACACCCACTCCTTGGTGACCGTGTTCTTGATCTCGCCGGTCAGCAGCGCCTTGATGTCCGGGGCGACCTTGGGCCGGTAGCCCGGCGCCGCCGTCTGCCGCTCGAAGAACCGGGTGGCGAAGAAGACGAACGCGCCGCCGTCCTTCGTCCGCAGTCCGAGCGGCGCGAAGTCGCCCTGGTTCACGGCCCGGTCGATGTACTGGGTGGCGAGCCCCGGCCGCTTGGCCGTCTTCTGCCGCTGCTCCCGCCACAGCGTGGTGTGCGGCCCCGCCTCGAACCGTCCCGGCCGCCCGTCCTTCAGGAACGAGACGTACTCCTCGCCGAGGTCCTCGGGCGCGACCGCCAGGGTCTCGGTGTCCGCGGCCACCGGCACCGCGTACCCCTCCTCCTCGGCGAACTCCGGCACCTCGGACGGGTCGAGCACCGTCAGGTGGGCGACCTCCCACAGCTGCTCGGGTCCGTTGCGCACGAAGACCATGAGCCAGCGCCGGTCGCCGCTGCCCCGGTTGGAGTCGGCGTCCGCGAGGAACCAGCGCGGCCAGCCCGCCTTCCGGGGCAGGACGAACCGCGCGTCCGTGAATTCGAGGGGCCGGTGGTCCGGGTTGCCCCCGGGGGAGGTGATCGCCCGCGACCGCAGGCCCGCCTGGTTGATCTCCCCGAGCGGGCCGGTGACCCGGCCCGCGTCCAGGGCGGGATCATGGGCCTTGTCGGCCCGGTTGTAGGCGCTCGTGAAGTCCGCGAGGGCCTGCGCCGCCTCGGTCTTCGTCGCCGGCGGCAGCAGGGCGAGTTCGCCGTGCACCGTCACACAGCCGCTCGCCGTCAGTGCCAGGACGGTCACCGCCGCCGTGGCCGCGAGGAACCTCGCGGGCCGTGCCGACAGCCGCTCAAGCGGTCGCGGCGCTCGCCTCAGCCTCAGCCTTCTCATCGGTCGCCTTCTGCCTCTTCACCCGCACGGACGGATCCGACCCTATCGGGGCCGGGGACAGCGCGAGTGTCGGGACCGGATACAGCGCCCACACCGTGACCTGAAGGACCGTCGGATCCGGCCGGGAGTGGAAGACGTCCTCGAGGAGCGTGCCGTACCAGCTGTCCGGCGGGTACGGCCCTGCCGCCATGTCGCGGAATGGTTCAATTTCTGCCATGAACACGACCGCCACTGACATCGACGTCCTCCGGGTCTTCTGCGCGGGCGACGGCCGGTACGGCAACGCGCTCGGAGTCGTACGGGACGCCCGCACCCACCCCGACGAGTCCTCCCGGCAGGCGCTCGCCAAGGAACTCGGATACAGCGAGACGGTGTTCGTGGACGACCCGGAGCGCGGGATCGTCGACATCTACACCCCCGGTCTCCGGCTGCCGTTCGCCGGACACCCGCTCGTCGGTGCCGCCTGGCTGCTCGACCTGGAGGTGATCTGCCCGCCCGCGGGCGAGGTGTGGGTGCGCGGCGACGGGGAGTTCACCTGGATCGAGGCGCGCGCCGAGTGGGCGCCGCCGCGGACCCTGCGCCGGTACGGCTCCGCCGCCGAGGTGGACGCCCTCGACGTGCCCGAGCCCGGTGAGTGGATCTACGCCTGGGCCTGGGAGGAGGAGGCCGCCGGCCGGGTCAGGGCGCGGGCGTTCCCGGGGCGCGGCGACGGCATCGACGAGGACGAGGCGACCGGCGCGGCGGCGCTGCTGCTCACGGCGGAGCTCGGCCGGGCCCTGAACATCACACAGGGCCGGGGTTCGCAGCTGCTCACCGCACCCGGCCCTGACGGCATCGTGGAGTTGGGCGGACGGGTCCGCCTCGAAGGAACGCTCACGCGCTGAACGCTCACGCGCTGAACGCTCACGCGCTGAACGCTCACGCGCTGAGCGGGAACTCGCCTCCCAGCTGGTGGAAGACGGCGCTGTTGAAGGCGAAGGCGCGCTTGCACTCGTCGACGATCCGCTGCTTCTCCAGGTCGTCGGCGTTCACCCCGTCGAGCAGCTCCCGGTAGGCCCGCTTGAACGCGGCCGGGTTGGCGATCTCCTCGAAGACGTAGAAGCGGACGCCGTCGCCCTTGCGGGAGAAGCCCCAGGTGCGCTCCGCCTTGTCCCGGATGATCTGACCGCCCGACAGGTCGCCCAGGTAGCGCGTGTAGTGGTGGGCCACGTACCCGGCCGGCCAGTCGCGTGCGCACTCCGCGACCCGCTCGGCGTACGCCGCGGTGGCGGGCAGCGGCGAGAGTCCGGCCCGCCAGTCGGGACCCCGCAGATGCGCGAGGTCCTGTTCGAGGGCGGCCGTGCGGAACAGCTCGGGCTGTATGAACGGCCCGGCGACCGGGTCCTCGCGCAGTGCCTCCGCGCCTTCCTCCAGGGCCCGGTACACGAACCACAGCTGCTCCGTGTAGCGCGCGTACGCGTCGACCGCCAGGCGCCCGCCCAGGAGGTCACCCATGAAGGACGACGTCTCCGCCTCGGTGTGCTGCTCGTGCGAAGCCGTACGGATCAGGGTGGAGAAGGGGGTGTCCAAGGCGTGCCTCCGAGACCGATGGAACGGGAACCAGTGACGATCCTGCCAAGTTAGGCTTACCTAAGTCAACTGGTTCCCGACGTCCTGTCGGTAAAACGCTACCCATCTCCGGGGTCAGGGCAACGTGAGGATCTCGGCCCCGTTCTCGGTCACGACGAGCGTGTGCTCGAACTGCGCGGTCCGCTTCCGGTCCTTGGTGACGACGGTCCAGCCGTCGTCCCACATGTCGTAGTCGTGCGTCCCGAGCGTCAGCATCGGCTCGATGGTGAAGGTCATGCCGGTCTTGATCTCGGTGGTGTGGTGGGGCGAGTCGTAGTGCGGGACGATCAGGCCCGAGTGGAAGGACGAGTTGATGCCGTGACCGGTGAAGTCACGGACGACGCCGTAGCCGAAGCGCTTGGCGTACGACTCGATGACCCGCCCGATGATGTTGATCTGGCGCCCCGGCCGCACCGCCTTGATGGCCCGGTTCAGGGCCTCCCGGGTCCGCTCCACGAGCAGCCGCGACTCCTCGTCGACGTCCCCGCAGAGGTAGGTGGCGTTGTTGTCGCCGTGGACGCCGTTGATGTACGCCGTGACGTCCAGGTTCACGATGTCGCCGTCCCGCAGCACCGTGGAGTCCGGGATGCCGTGGCAGATGACCTCGTTGACCGAGGCGCACAGCGACTTCGGGAACCCGCGGTAGCCGAGGGTGGAGGGGTACGCGCCGTGGTCGCACATGAACTCGTGCGCGACCCGGTCGAGCTCGTCGGTGGTGACGCCGGGGGCGATGTGCTTGGCGGCCTCCTCCATCGCCTGCGCGGCGATGCGGCCGGCGATCCGCATCCGCTCGACGGTGTCGGAGTCCTGCACCTCGGGCCCGGTGTACGGCGTCGGGGCGGGCTTCCCGACGTACTCGGGGCGGCGGATGGAGCCCGGAACGGAACGATGGGGGGAGAGCTCCCCCGGTACGAGAAGCGACTGGCCAGACATGACAGCGAGTCTAACGACCGGGTCTGGGGCAGCATGGTCCTGGAGGAAGGAGCCCAACGACAATGGCCCTGTTCAAGAAGCGCACAGCGGGCAAACCGGGCGAGTGGTACTACTGCCTGGAGCACAGACAGGTCGAAGAAGGCCCCGAGTGCCCGGCGAAGGACCGCTTCGGCCCGTACACCAGCCGGGAGGAGGCCACCCGCGCCATGGAGACCGCCCGCGAGCGGAACCTGGAGTGGGAGACCGACCCGCGCTGGCACGACGGCGGCCGGACGCAGGAGCCGCCCGACTAGGGCGGGTCCGCGCGAACCGCGGCCGGGGCCGTTCAGACGGTCCCGGCCGTGTCCTGCCGCGCCGCCTCCTGCTGGGCCTTGCGGCGCAGTGAGTCCTCGTCCGTCCCGGAGTCGTACGTCAGGAGCTTCGGGAGCGCGAGGCAGAGCAGCCCCACCGAGGCCACACAGGCCACACCGCCCGTCCAGACCGCCGAACGGGTGCCGGTCCAGCCGGCCATCACGCCCGCCCGGACCTGGCCCAGCTGCGGGCCCACGCTGTACGAGAGCACCTCGATGCCGGCGAGCCGCCCGCGCAGCTCCTCCGGGATCGTCTGGTTCCAGATCGTGGCGCGGCCGAGACCGCTCAGCATGTCGCCGGCTCCCGCGAAGGCCAGGCAGAGCAGGACCAGCCAGATGTTCCCGAACCAGCCCGCCGCCGCGATCGCGAGACCCCAGGCGGCCGCGCCCCCGACCACGAGCAGCCCGTGCCGCCGCACCCTCGACGTCCAGCCGCTGGTCAGCCCCAGCACCAGGGAGCCGACCGAGCCCGCCGCGTACATCAGGCCGAGCGACCAGTCCGCGTCCAGCTCGTCCGCGAGGAACGGGAAGATCGTGTTCGGGAAGGCGAAGAACATCGCCGCGAGGTCGATCGCGTACGTGCCGAGCAGCACCGGCCGCGACCAGGCGTACCGCGCCCCCTCCGCGATGCCCCGCAGCGAGGGCTTCTCCGCGTCGTGCGCGGGCGGCGCGGGAGAGAGGCGGCGGCACAGCAGCACCGAGACGGCGAAACCGGCGATCGTCACCCCGTACGCGGGCGCGTGACCCGCGTACGCCACGACCAGACCCGCCAGGGCCGGGCCCGCGATCGAGCCCATCTGCCAGCGCAGCGAGTTCAGCGCGGCCGCCGCCGTCTGCTGCTCGTGCGGCACGATCCGGGCGAGCAGCGAGTCGAGCGCCGGCCGCTGGAGCCCCGCGAGCGCCGAGACACCGGCCGCGACCACGTACAGCGGCCAGAGCAACGGCTCCGGGAGCAGCGCGTTGACCAGCAGGATCAGGGCCAGGAGCCCGAGGCCCGCCTCGGTCGCGAGGATCACCTTCCGCCGGTCGACGGCGTCGGCGAGCGCCCCGCCGTACAGCCCGAACACCACGAGCGGCACCAGTTCGACCGCGCCCATCGCGCCGACCGCGAGCGGCGACCCCGTCAGCTCCTTGATCTGCAGCGGCAGGGCGATCATCGCCATCGCGCTGCTGAAGTACGTGACGAGCCCCTGGATCCACAGGAGCCGGAAATCGGCGGACGAGCGCCACGGGGCCAGGTCGGGAAGCAGCGCGGAGATCTTCGCGAGGAGGGGGGAGGACACGAGGGGTCATGTTCCGTCGGGAGAGTGCCGCGGGCAACCGAATTAGCCGGGGCGCACGGTCGTCCCCCCCGCCTCTACCAGTGCGGCGGCGGCGGGGCCGTCAGCCGGTCCGCGAGGCCCGCCAGCCGGTCACGGAAGCGCCGGGTCCCGCGCGGCGACGGCAGGCTGTTCTCCCCGGCCGCCGCGCTCACCAGGTGCTGCACCGTGTCCAGGTCCACCCCCGCCTCCTCCGTCACCGTGAGCGTCTCGTGCGCGAGCCCCCGTACCTCTTCGTCGCCCCCGTCGAGCGACAGCACCGTCGCCCCCGCCCGCCGGGCGTCGTGCACCCGCTGGAGCAGCCCCGGATCCGGCCGCTCCGGCGCCACCATGAGGAGCGTCGCCCCGCGTCCCGCCGCCTCGAGACGGCCCAGGCCGACCGCCAGGTGCGCCGGATCACCCGGCCGCACCCGGTGCCGCACCAGCGTCGGTGCCAGCTCCGGCAGCCCCGACCAGGCGGACTCGTCGACCAGGTGCGCCGCCAGGTGCCAGGGCTCGTACTCCTCCGTGCCGACCAGGAGCAGCCCCTCCCGGTGCGGGACGACCGAGGACCGGAGCGCTCCCGCGAACCGGCGGGCCGCCGCCGGCCACTCCGTCCCGGCGAGCACTTCCCGCAGCAACGCGACCCGTACGGCATCCATGGGTCCGCATCCTGCACCAGACGGAGGCGGTCGCGCGGGCGGTCACGACGGTTCCACCCGTACGGGACTCCCCGCGGCCCGACCGCTCGGTAATGTCGGGGCCATGACTACGACTGACAGCAAGCCCGCCCCCAAGGACCCGTGGGACCTCCCCGACGTCTCCGGCCTCGTCGTCGGCGTCCTCGGCGGCACCGGCGAGCAGGGCCGCGGCCTCGCCCACCGTCTCGCCAAGGCCGGCCAGCGGGTGATCCTCGGCTCCCGCGCCGCCGACCGCGCGCGGGACGTGGCCGCGGAGATCGGCCACGGCGTCGAGGGCGCCGACAACGCCGAGTGCGCCCGCCGCAGCGACATCGTGATCGTCGCCGTGCCGTGGGACGGTCACGCCAAGACCTTGGAGTCGCTCCGCGAGGAGCTCGCCGGCAAGCTCGTCGTGGACTGCGTCAACCCGCTCGGCTTCGACAAGAAGGGCGCCTACGCCCTCAAGCCCGAGGAGGGCTCGGCCGCCGAACAGGCCGCCGCCCTCCTCCCGGACTCCCGGGTCACCGCCGCCTTCCACCACCTCTCCGCCGTCCTCCTCCAGGACACCTCCATCGAGGAGATCGACACGGACGTGATGGTCCTCGGCGAGGAGCGCGCCGACGTCGAACTCGTCCAGGCCCTCGCCGGCCGCATCCCCGGCATGCGCGGTGTCTTCGCCGGCCGGCTGCGCAACGCCCACCAGGTCGAGTCGCTCGTCGCCAACCTGATCTCCGTCAACCGCCGCTACAAGGCCCACGCCGGGCTCCGCGTCACCGACGTCTGAGCCGGTCCCGGCGGAGCGGCGGGCATGGGGGACACTGGACGGGCACCAGCAGCCGTACCGGACAGGAGCCGCCCCCCATGCCCCGCCTCGCCCTCTACGCCCTCGTGGTCTGCGCCCTGGCCGTCACCGCGGCCGTCGTCTCCTTCGTCCAGGGCAGCTTCCTCGGCGTCGTCTGGGTCCTGCTCGCCGGCCTCTCCTCCAACATGGCCTGGTACTACCTCCGCCGCGCGAAGCTCGCGAGGACGGCCGCCGCGGAGGGCTAGACCTGGCAGAACTCCGGCGTCTCCTGCCAGAACCGGAACAGCTGCGAACCGCAGTAGCGGAAGGCGTCCGGCACCCCGAGCGACCGCATCAGCGCGTCGATCGCGTCGAAGAAGGCCCCGTTGACCGCGGGCACGAACAGCAGCGCGATCACGATGAAGAAGCCGTACGGCGCGTACGGCTCGATCTGCCGCTTCACCTTGTACGACAGCCAGGGCTCCACGATCCCGTACCCGTCGAGCCCCGGCACCGGCAGCAGGTTCAGGAGCGCCGCCGTCACCTGGAGGAACGCCAGGAACGCAAGCGCGAACCGGAACGCGGGCGGCACGCCGTCGAGCGCGTCCAGCCAGAACGGGGCCGTGCACACCACGGCGAACAGCACGTTCGCCAGGGGGCCCGCCGCCGAGATCAGACTGTGCTTCCAGCGGCCCTTGATCCGGCCCTGCTCGATGAAGACCGCACCGCCCGGCAGGCCGATCCCGCCCATGATCACGAACAGCACCGGCAGCACGATGCTCAGGACGGCATGGGTGTACGCCAGCGGGTTCAGGGTCAGATAGCCCTTCGCGCCGACCGTGATGTCCCCGCCGTGCAGCGCCGTACGGGCGTGCGCGTACTCGTGGAGGCAGAGCGACACCACCCACGCCGAGGTCACGAAGAGGAAGACGGCCAGGCCGGGCGAGGCGGCGAAGTCCGTCCACACCGCCCAGCCGGTGACGGCCATGACGGCGAGGATCGCCAGGAAGACGGGACTGATCCGCCGTTCGTGGCGCCGGGTGGTGGCCGTGGTCATCGCGGGAGCTCCCAGGGGACGAAAGAGGGCCCGACGCACGGACCCGGTGTGCGGGAAACGTACCGGGGGACGGGGCGAGTTCCGGAGACGGGGACCGTCTCACGGAGAATGGGCCGGTGCGCTACTCCGTCCTCGGCCCCACCCTCGCCCACGCCCCCGACGGCACCGACGTGCCCGTCGGCGGCCCCCGGGTCCGTGCGCTGCTCACCGTCCTCGTCCTGAGGGCCGGCCGGACCGTGCCCGTGTCCGACCTGGTCGACGAGGTGTGGCACGGGGACCAGCCGCCCGCCGACGCCGTCGCCGCGCTCCAGGCCCTCGTCGGACGGCTCCGCAAGGCCCTCGGCCGGGACCGGGTGATCTCCGCGGAGGGCGGCTACCGGCTCGACGCCCACCAGGAGGACGTGGACGCCCGCCGCTTCGAACGCCTCGCCGCCGAGGGCGCCGCCGCGCTCGGCGCCGGAGACCCGGCGCGGGCCGCCGCCCTCCTCGACGAGGCCCTCGGGCTCTGGCGCGGCCCCGCCTTCGCCGATCTGCCCGACCGGGACGCGGAGGCCGCCCGCTGGGAGGCCCGGCGGCTCGACGCCCGCCGGGCCGGGCTCGACGCGGCCCTCGCGCTCGGCGGGGCGTCCGCGGCGCTCCCCGAACTGACCGCCCTCTGCGCGGCCCACCCCCTCGACGAGCCCCTCCAGGCCCTGCGGATCCGCGCCCTGCGGGACACCGGACGCGCGGCCGAGGCCCTCGCCGCGTACGAGGCGGTCCGCCGCGCCTTCGCCACCCGCCTCGGCACCGACCCCTCACCGGCCCTCCGCGCCCTCCACGCGGAACTGCTCACCCCGACCCCGACGACACCCGGCCCGATGCCGGGCCCGACGTCCGGACCGATGTCCGGGCCGGGGTCCGGGTACGTGCCCGGGTCCGGGTCCGGGCCGGGGCCCGGGTACGCGCCCGCGCCCGGCCACGGCTCTCCCTCCCCGTCCGGCCTCCCGCCGCACACGGTGGCGCCCCCGCCGGGGAACCTGCGCGCCCGGCTCACCAGCTTCGTCGGACGTGACGAGGAGATCGCCGCCCTCCAGGAGGACCTGCGGACGGCCCGGCTCGTCACCCTCCTCGGGCCCGGTGGAGCCGGGAAGACCCGGCTCTCGCAGGAGGCGGCCGAGCGCGGCGCCGGGGCCTGGCCCGACGGGATCTGGGTCGCCGAGCTCGCGGCCGTCACCGACCCGGAGGCCGTCGCCGAGGCGGTCCTCGCCGCCGTCGGCGCCCGGGAGACAGTGCTGCGCGGCGCCGGAGCCGAGGAGTTGCGGGCGGGGGGCGACCCGCTCGCCCGGCTCGTCGAGCACTGCGCCGGGCGCCGGATGCTGCTGCTCCTCGACAACTGCGAGCACCTCGTGGCGGTCGCCGCCGAACTGGCCGAGACGCTGCTCGCCCGATGCCCCGGGCTGCGGATCCTGGCGACGAGCCGGGAGCCGCTGGGGGTGCCGGGGGAGAGGGTGCGGCCGGTGGGCCCGCTGCTGACCGAGACGGCCCTGCGGCTGCTCGGCGAGCGCGGCGCGGCGGTCAGGCACGGGTTCCGCGTCGAGGAGGACCCGGCGGCGGCCGCCGAGATCGTGCGCCGCCTGGACGGGCTGCCCCTGGCGATCGAGCTGGCGGCGGCCAGACTGCGGATGCTGACCCTGCGTCAGATCGCGGACCGCCTCGACGACCGCTTCCGCCTCCTCACGTCGGGCGCGCGGACGGTGCTGCCCCGGCAGCAGACCCTGCGCGCGGTCGTCGACTGGTCCTGGGACCTCCTCGACGACGCCGAACGGGCGGTCCTGCGCCGCCTCTCGGCGTTCACCGGAGGCTGCGACCTGGAGGCGGCGGAGGCGGTGTGCGCCGAAACCCCCGGAGCGGCCGATGTCGGAGCCCCCGGGACGGTCGGGGCAGCTGGTGCCGGAGGCGCCGGAACCCTCACCGGACCCGGCGGAGCCCCCGTCGCCCGGCCCGGATCCCCCCGGCCCGCCGCGCTCCGGCCCCTCGACGTGCTCGACGTCCTCGGCTCCCTCGTCGACAAGTCGCTCGTCGTCTCCGCGCCCGGTGAGGCCGGTATGCGCTACCGCCTCCTGGAGACCGTCGCCGAGTACGCGGGAGAGCGGCTCGACGAGGCCGGGGAGCGGGCCGCGACCGAGCGGCGGCACCTCACGTACTACCGCGAACTGGCCCGCCGCACCGACCCCGAGCTGCGCGGCTCTGGCCAGGTCGCCGCCATCGCCCGCTTCGGGACCGAGTACGGCAACCTCCGCACCGCCCTGCGCCGGGCGCTCGACGCCCGCGACGAGGACGAGGCGCTCGTCCTCGTCCACTCGCTGCTCTGGTACTGGCAGATGCGCGACCTGCGCACCGACGCCCTGTACTGGGCCAGGGCCACCGCCGCCCTCGGCCCCGACCCGTTCGTACCGCCCGCCGCCCCCGTCGTCCCCCTGCACGAGCCGTGCACGGCCGCGCCGCCGCCGCTCTCCGTCGAGCAGCGCTGGGAGGCCAGGCGCGGGGTGCGGCTGGTCGAACTGCTCAACATGGACCACGAGACCGGCCGCTGGACCACCCCGGACGGGGTGCGGCGGCTCCGCGAGATGATGGCCGTCTACGAGCCCGGCCTGCCGCAGACCTGCCGGCTGCCCGGTTCGTTCGCCGTCTTCGCGGTCCTCCTCATCGGCGAGGCCGGCCGGCTGCGCGAACTCCTCGACACGACCGTCGAGACCTGCCGCCGCCACGGCTACGACTGGGAGCTCGGCAACGCCCTCCAGCTGCGCGCCAACATGTCCGCCAACCGGGCCGACCTGGCCGCAGAGGCGAGCGCCGACGCCGACGAGAGCCTGGAGATCTTCGTCCGCCTCGGCGACGCCTGGGGCGCGGCGGAGGCGCTCCAGTCCCGTGCGGAGGCCCGTGAGCGGCGGCTCGAGTTCGAGGGGGCGGCCGAGGACTTCGCCGCCGCGATCGGCTACGCGGAGCGGATCGGCGCCCAGTCGCAGATGGCGCTGCTCCGCGTCCGCTACGCCGGCATCCTCGTCGAGACCGGGCGGGGCGACGAGGGGGAGGCGATCCTGCGGGAGATCGTGGGAGGACGCCACGGCCTGGGCCACGAACCCATGCTCGGCGCCCGGCTGTTCCTCGGCATGGCGCTCGGCCGCACCGGCCGCACCGCCGAGGCCCGGGAGCATCTGAACGCGCTGCGGCGGGAGTTCCGCTCCGAGACCCTCTCCCTCTTCGAGGGCTTCGCGCTCGGCAGCCTGGGCTGGCTGGACAACCTCGACGAACGGTACGACTCCGCGCTCGCCCTCGCGAAGGAGGCGTACGAGTGCTCCCTGGGGGCGCTGTCGCTGATGGTCGCCCCGGAGATGCCGGCGAGCCACCTCGTCGTCGCGGCCTGGGCGCTCGCCGGTCTCGGCGGGCCGGAGGCCCGTACCGGGGCCGTGCTGCTCGGCGCCCGCAAGGGCCTGCTGCCGCCGGAGCACCGGGCGGCGCCGATGGAGCGGGAGAACCTGGAACGGGCGACGGAGCTGACCCGCTCCGTCCTCGGCGAGGACGTGTTCGCGGCGGCGTACGCCGAAGGCGACGGCCTCTCCATGGAAGAGGCCGCCGCCCTGCTCGGTCGCGCCGCCGACGCGATCAGTGAGCGCGCCGAGTCCTGAACCCCTGTGGGGATCCCCGTACCGGACTCAGGTCTTCTTGCGGAACTTGGCCACCGCGAGCGGCGCCGTGACGACCGTGATGAGGAGCGCCCAGCCGAGGGTCATCCACACGGAGTGGGCGACCGGACCGCCGTTGATCAGGTTGCGGGCGGCGTCGGCGAGGTTCGACAGCGGGTTGTAGTCGGTGAAGGCCTTCAGCCAGTCGGGCATCGACGTCGGCGGGGCGAAGATCGACGAACCGAACTGCAGCGGCATCAGGACGAGCATGGCCATGCCCTGGACGGCCTGGGCGGTCTTCAGGGTCAGACCGAGCAGGATGAAGATCCACATCAGCGAGGCACCGAAGACCATCGACAGGCCGATCGCGGCGAAGAGGTGGAGCACCGAGGTGTGGATCTCCAGGCCGAGCAGGAAGCCCATGCCGAGGAGGATCGCGGTGGCGATCAGCATCCGGCCGACCTCGACGACGATCTTCGCGATGAGGACGGAGGACCGGGCGATCGGCATCGTCCGGAACCGGTCCATGACCCCCTTCTTGAAGTCGTCGTTGATGCCCACGCCGACGGCCATGGCGATGTTCATGCCCATCATCGCCATCAGGCCGGGGGTCACGTAGTTGACGTAGACGTCGTTGTTGCCCTTGCCCGAGATCGCGCCGCCGAAGACGTACACGAACAGCAGGATGAAGATGATCGGCATCATCACGGCGTCGAACATCGACTCCGGGTCCTGCTTGATCTGCAGCGCGTTGCGCCGGGCGAGCGCGCCGATGTGGCGGAGGTTGGCCCGCAGACCGATCCTGCCCTCGGCGACGGGCGCGCGCCGCGCCGCCGCCGGACCCGGGGTGCCGACGGGGGACTTGGTGACCGTGGTCGTGCTCATGCGGCGACCTCCTCGTTCATCTCGTCGGAAACGGCGGTCTTCTCGCCGGTGATCGCCAGGAACACCTCGTCCAGGCTGGGCAGGTGGGTGCCGATGTGGGCGATGCCGAAGCCCCGCGCACCGAGCAGGGCCACGACGGCCGTCAGCTGCTGGTCGGTGAGGATCGGCACGTACAGCGCGCCCTCGTCGGGCACGACCGTCGAGCCGGCGACGCCGTCGAGCCCGGTCTCGCGGAGCGCGGCGGCCATCGCGGGCAGCTGCCCCGGGTCCACCGGGCGGACCTTCAGGGTCCGGCCGCCGACCTTGGCCTTCAGCTCGTCGACCCCGCCCTTGGCGATGACCTTGCCCCGGTCGATGACGGTCAGCTCGCTCGCGAGCTGCTCCGCCTCCTCCATGTACTGGGTGGTGAGGAGGACGGTGACGCCCTCGGAGACCATCCGCTGGACCTCGTCCCACACCTCGTTGCGGGTGCGGGGGTCGAGGCCGGTGGTCGGCTCGTCCAGGTAGAGGACGGCCGGCTGTCCGATCATCGAGGCCGCGAGGTCGAGGCGGCGCCGCATGCCGCCGGAGTAGTTCATCGCGGGCCGCTTGGCGGCCTCGGTGAGGGAGAAGCGCTCCAGCATCTCGTCGGCCCGGCGGCGGGCGTCGGCGCGCGAGAGGTCGAGCAGCCGCCCGATCATGTACAGGTTCTCCCAGCCGGACAGCTTCTCGTCGACCGAGGCGTACTGCCCGGTGAGCCCTATGGTGCGGCGCAGCTGGCGGGGGTGCTTCACCACGTCGTACCCGGCGACGACGGCGGTCCCGGCGTCCGGGACGAGGAGGGTGGACAGGCAGCGGACGAGGGTGGTCTTCCCCGCGCCGTTGGGCCCGAGCACCCCGAGGACGGTGCCCTCCCGCACGTCGAGGTCGACCCCGTCGAGGGCCCTGGTGGCGCCGAAGTGCTTCACGAGGCCCCGGACCTCGACGGCGTTGGTGTGTGATCGCGTCATGCCCACCACTACACCAGGTGCCACCGACAATCCCCCGACAGACGACCGACAGCCCGCCGATGGGGGATGTCGGCGGGCTGTCGGCCTCTTCGGTGGAACCGCGATGGACTGGTGGGAGCTAGTGGAAGGTGTGCTCCTCGGCGGGGAACGACCCGCCGCTGACGTCCTCGGCGAAGGCGCGCGCGGCGTCGCCGAGCGTCTCGCGGAGGTTGGCGTACTGCTTGGTGAAGCGCGGGACCTTGCCGCCGGTCAGGCCGGCCATGTCGGTCCAGACGAGGACCTGGGCGTCGGTGCCGGCGCCCGCGCCGATGCCGATGGTCGGGATGTGCAGCGAGCGGGTGACCTCGGCGGCCAGCTCGGCCGGTACGAGCTCCAGGACGACCGCGAACGCGCCCGCGTCCTGCGCCGCCTTGGCGTCGCGGAGCAGCTTGTGCGCGGCCTCGTCGGAGCGGCCCTGCACCCGGTAGCCCATGGTGTTCACGGACTGCGGGGTCAGGCCCAGGTGGGACATGACGGGGATGCCGGCCTGGACGAGCAGCTCGGTCTGCGGCAGCGAGCGCTCGCCGCCCTCCAGCTTGATCGCGCCGACGCCGGCGTCCTTGACGAGCCGGGTGGCGTTGCGCAGGGCCTGGACGGGCCCTTCCTGGTACGAGCCGAAGGGCAGGTCGCCGACGACGAGGGCGCGCTTCGTGCCCCGGACGACGGCGGCGGAGAGGAACGTCATCTCGTCCATCGTGACCGGCACGGTGGTCTCGTAGCCGAGGTGGCAGTTGCCCATGGAGTCGCCGACGAGGATCACCGGGATGCCGGCCTCGTCGAAGACGGAGGCGGTCATCGCGTCGTAGGCGGTGAGCATGGGCCACTTCTCGCCGCGGGTCTTGGCGGCGGCGATGTCGTGGACGGTGATGCGGCGCGTGCCCTTGCCGCCGTACAGCGCCTTGCTGCTGTCGGCGGGCGTTTTCGGGGCAGCCTGAAGCGTCATGGTGAAGCTCCTTGTGTCATCTCGAGGCGCCCTGACGGCGTCCCCGGACCACATCCATGGTGGCACTTCGCCGGGCGGGCGGGGAAGTGGGCGGGAGTGGCGCTGTTCACACCGGCGCGTCGCGGCGGCCGACGACCGCGGCGGTACGGCGCCGTCCGCCCGGCGGTACGGCCAGGCCCGCCCGGCGCCGTCCTCGCGGCGGTACGGCGAGGCCCGTCCGGCGTCGTCCGCCCGGCGTGTCCGTACGGCATCGGCCGGATCCGCTCGAATGTGCGCGTTCTGTCACAGCCCGCCCACCCCCGTCACCTGCGGGAACCCGCCACGCCACCGGTGTCGTCCTTCGGGGCGTACGCCGGACCCGTCATCCCCTAGGGTCGACACCGGGTCACGGAGCAGGACCGGCAAGGCAGCAAGGCAGTGAGGACAGGCGATGGCGCGGGTGGACATGACGGAGACCGAGCAGGACGGCCGACGGAACGAAGGCTCCGGTTCCCGCCTCGGGACCGCCCTCGACCGGCTCCGCCACGACCGCGGGATCTGGCGCCGCGGCGTCCTGATCGCCCTCTGCGCGGTGGCCCTCACCCTGCTGATGGTCTTCCACGCCGAGATCCCCAACCGGATCGGCAACCTCGGCAGCCTGACCGAGACCTTCCTGCCCTGGCTCGGCCTGTTCGTGCCGCTCCTGCTCGTCCTCGCCCTGCTGCGCCGCTCCGCCACCGCCCTGATCGCCCTGCTGCTGCCCGCCGTGGTGTGGCTCAACATCTTCGGCGGGCTCGTCGCCGACAAGTCGGCCGCCGGCGGTGACCTGACCGTCGCCACCCACAACGTGAACGCGGACAACCCGGACCCCGAAGGCACGGCCCGGCAGCTCGCCGCGTCCGGCGCCGACGTCCTGGCCCTGGAGGAACTGAAGGGCGACGTGGTCCCGGCGTACGAGCGGGGCCTGGCGGAGACGCATCCGTACCACTCCGTCCAGGGCACCGTCGGGCTGTGGAGCAAGCTGCCCCTGCGCGCCGCGCAGCCGGTCGACATCCGGATGGGCTGGACCCGCGCCATGCGGGCCACCGTCGTCACCCCGCAGGGCGAGGTGGCCGTGTACGTCGCCCACCTGCCGTCCGTCCGGGTCAAGCTGAACGCCGGCTTCACCGCCAGCCAGCGCGACGTCAGCGCCGACGCCCTCGGCGAGGCCATCTCCGACGACCCGCACGAGCGGGTCGTCCTCCTCGGCGACCTCAACGGCACCATGAACGACCGCGCGCTCAACGCCGTCACCTCGCAGCTCCGCTCCACCCAGGGCGCGGCCGGCGACGGCTTCGGCTTCAGCTGGCCGGCCTCGTTCCCGATGGCCCGCATCGACCAGATCATGGTCAAGGGCATCGAGCCGATGTCGTCCTGGGCCCTCCCGGAGACGAAGAGCGACCACCTCCCGATCGCCGCCCGCGTGAAGCTCGACGTCCCCTAGGGCCCCGGCCGAAACCTTCCCTTCATCCCCCGGAAGCCGCCGGGAAGAAAACACCTGAGACTCTTTGTTCCGACAAAGAACTAACTGTCGGAAAGGCTCTCACCATGCCCCTGGCGCTGCTCGCGCTGGCCGTCTCCGCCTTTGGCATCGGCACCACCGAATTCGTGATGATGGGCCTGCTCCCCCAGGTCGCCGACGATCTCGGCACCTCCGTCCCCACCGCCGGGTACCTCGTCTCGGCGTACGCGATCGGCGTCGTCCTCGGCGCCCCGCTGCTCGCCGCCCTCGGATCCCGCCTTCCGCGCAAGCGGATGCTGCTCCTCCTGATGGCCCTGTTCACCGTCGGCAACCTCGCCTCGGCGCTCGCCCCCGACTTCGGCTGGCTGGTCGCGGGCCGGGTCCTCGCCGGGCTCCCGCACGGCGCGTTCTTCGGCCTCGGCGCGGTTGTCGCCGCCCGGCTGGTGCGCGAGGACCGGCAGGCGCGGGCGGTGGCCACCATGTTCCTCGGCCTCACCGTCGCCAACGTCCTCGGCGTACCGGCCGCCACCCTGCTCGGGCAGCACCTGGGCTGGCGGGCCACCTTCCTCGTCGTCTCCGCCATCGGCCTGCTCGCCATGGCCGCGCTCGCCCGTCTCGTGCCGCACGTCCCCGCGGACGAACGGCAGAGCCTGGGCCGCGAGGTGCGCGCCCTCGGCCGCCCGCAGGTCCTGCTGGGGCTCCTCACCGCCGTATTCGGCTTCGCGGGCGTCTTCGCCGTCTACTCGTACCTGGCCTCGATGACCACCGAGGCGATGGGCTTCGGCGACTCCACCGTCACGATCGTCCTCGCCCTCTTCGGCTTGGGCATGACCGGCGGGGCGCTCGCGGCGGGACCGCTGACCGACCGGGCGCTCCGCCCCACCCTGTACGGCTCGCTCGCCGCCCTCGTCCTCGCCCTGGTCGCTTTCCGCTTCACCGTCCACGTGCCCTGGCTGGCCCTGGTCACGGTGGTGGTGCTCGGCGCGGTCGGGTTCATGACGACCACCCCGCTCCAGATGCTGGTCATGAACAAGGCCAAGGACGCGCCCACGCTCGCCTCCGCCTCCAACCACTCCGCCTTCAACCTGGCCAACGCGGGCGGCGCCTGGGCGGGCGGGGCCGCCGTCGCCGCCGGCTGGGGGTGGACCTCGCCGACCCTCGTCGGCGCGGCGCTCACGGTGGTGGGCCTGGCGGTCGCGGTGGTGGCGGGCCTGCTCGACCGCCGTACTCCGGAGGGGACCTCCCGCGTCGTCGCGGGAAGCCCCCTCAAGACGGCCGGGGCGGAGGTCAGCCCGGCAGCGGCGTCTCCCGCCAGCGGTTCGTGATCGGCAGGCGCCGGTCCTTGCCGAAGCCCTTGGCCGAGATCTTCGTGCCCGGCGGGTACTGGCGCCGCTTGTACTCGGCGGCGTCCACCATCCGCAGCGTCCGCGTCACCAGCTCCTCGTCGAAGCCCGCCGCCACGATCGCGTCCTTGCCCTGGTCCTGGTCCACGTACAGGGCGAGGATCGCGTCGAGGACGTCGTAGTCCGGCAGCGAGTCCGTGTCGACCTGGCCGGGCCGCAGTTCGGCGCTGGGCGGCTTGGTGATCGAGCTCTCCGGGATCGGCGGGACCTGGCCGCGCTCCTCGGCCGCCCGGTTCCGCCAGCGCGCGAGCCGGAACACGCTCGACTTGTACACGTCCTTGATGGGGCCGAACGCGCCGACGGAGTCGCCGTACAGCGTCGAATATCCCACCGCCAGCTCGGACTTGTTGCCCGGCGCGAGGACGATGTGGCCCTCCTGGTTGGAGATCGCCATCAGCGTCGTGCCGCGCAGCCGCGACTGGAGGTTCTCCTCCGCGAGGCCGGTGAGGCCGAGCGCGCCCATGTACGCGTCGAACATCGGCTCGATCGACACGGTGCGGAAGTTCAGCCCGGTGCGACGGGCCAGCTCGGCCGCGTCGCCGCGCGAGTGCTCGGAGGAGTACTTCGAGGGCATCGAGACCCCGTACACGTTCGCCGCGCCGAGCGCGTCGCAGGCGACGGCCGCCACGAGCGCCGAGTCGATGCCACCGGAGAGGCCGACGAGCACCGAGCGGAAACCGTTCTTCGCGACATAGGCGCGCACCCCGATCACCAGGGCGGAGTACACCTCCTCGTCGTCGTCGAGCCGGTGCGCGTACCCGCCCGTCAGCTCCGGCTCGTACGCGGGCAGCGGCTTGTCGGAGAGCACCACCCGGTCGATCCGCAGCCCGTCGTCGACCGGCCCTTCGGGCGCGTCCGGCTCGGCCGCCGGCAGGTCCAGGTCGACGATCACGCTGCCCTCGACGAACTGCGGGGCCCGCGCGATCACCTCGCCCGCCGCGTCCACGACGATCGAGTCCCCGTCGAAGACCAGGTCGTCCTGACCACCCGTCATCGCCAGGTAGGCGGTGACGCAACCGGCCTCCCGCGCCCTCGCGCGGACCAGTTCGAGACGGGTGTCGTCCTTGTCCCGCTCGTACGGCGAGGCGTTCACGGACAGCAGCAGCCCGGCCGCCGCGCTGCGCGCCGCCGGCACCCGGCCGCCGTCCTGCCACAGGTCCTCGCAGATCGCCAGGGCCACGTCGACGCCGTGGACCCGTACGACTGGGAGGGTGTCACCCGGCACGAAGTAGCGGTACTCGTCGAAGACGCCGTAGTTCGGCAGGTGGTGCTTGGCGAAGCGCAGCACCACCTCGCCCCGGTGCAGCACGGCGGCGGCGTTCTCGGGGGAGCCGGCCGGCCGGCCGAGCCGGGGCTCGGCCTGATCGGAGCGGTCCAGGTAGCCGACGACGACCGGCAGCTCCCCGAAGCCCTCGTCGGCGAGCCGGCGGGCGAGGGCGTGCAGGGCCGCCCGGGACGCCTCGACGAAGGAGGTGCGCAGCGCGAGGTCCTCGACGGGGTATCCGGTCAGCGCCATCTCGGGGAACGCGACGAGATGCGCGCCCTGTCCGGCGGCGTGCCGGGTCCAGTGCACGATCGCCTCGGCGTTCCCGGCGATGTCTCCGACGGTCGAGTCGATCTGATTGAGGGCGAGGCGTAGTTGAGGCACCCGCCCAGTGTAATCGTCAGACCGACGTTATGTCCTGGGGTACGGGCTCCGCGTCCCGGAACCCCGACGTGCGCGGCGCCCGCACTCCGTCGATCATGGCCCCATGACGACCACGACGGACGAACCGGCGGAGCCGGACGCGGCCGGTTCCGCCCCGACCGCCGGCAACTCCCGGGCGCGCCGTGGCGTCTGACCCACCATGTCCGGAACGGTGACGCGGGTCTCGGCCGCCCTGCCGGCCCTCGGCGCGCTCGTGTACACCGCCTGGGTCCTCGAAGTCGTCCTCGGGACCGGGCTCGATCCGGTCAGGGCGTACGTCTCCGAACTCGCGGCGGCGGACCAGCCGTTCGGCGGCCTGTTCCGGTCGACGGACCTGGCGGCGGGACTCCTCGTCCTGGCGGGTGCGGCGACGGGGCTCGCGGGCGCGGTGACGGGGTACGCGGGAGGAGCGGCGACGGGGCCTGTCGGCGCGGCCACGGGGCCGGTGGGGACACGACGGCGGTACGGGAAGGGGTCCCGCGCCGGCGGGGCCCGGTTCCGTGAGCCCTGGGCCCTCGCCGGCTGGGGCGCGCTCGCCGTCTTCGGGGCCGCCACCGCCGCCGACTCGCGCCTTCCGCTCAGCTGCGCCCCGACCACCGACCCCGCCTGCGCGGCGCGCGAGGCCGCCGGCCTCGTGCCCGCCACCCATACGGCCCATGCCGTCAGTTCCGGCCTCGCCATGACCGGCGCGCTCGCCGCCATGATCGCCCTGACCGTCGCCGCCCGCCGCTACGGCCGCCTGCGGCCCCTCGCCCGTACCGGACCGGTCCTCGTCGTCCTGGAGCTGGCCGCCACCGGCTGGACCCTGGCCGCCGTCGCCGCCCTCGAGGCGGGGAAGGGCAACTGGGCGCTCGGCGCGGGCCAGCGGCTCCAGGTGCTCCTGGTGGCGGTGTGGCTCGCGGTCCTCGCGTACTCCCTCGCCACCACCCCCGCCCCGGCCACGGCCACCGCCACGGAGGAACGATGACCCTCTTCGTACGGGCCGGGGGCGTGGCCCACCACGTCGCCGTCGACGGCTCGGGACCCGTCTGCGTCCTGAGCGCGGGACTCGGCCTGAGCTGGTTCGACTGGGACCCGGTCGTCCCGCTCCTCGCCCCGCACCGGACCGTCGTCCGCTTCGACCGCCCCGGGCACGGCCTCTCCGGGCCCGCCACCGTCCCGTCCACCGCCGCCGGCGAGGCCCACCGGATCGCCGGTCTCCTCGACGCCCTCGGGCTCCCCGGGCCGGTCACCGTCGTCGGGCACTCGATCGCCGGGTTCCACGCGGAGGCCTTCGCCCGGCTCCATCCCGCCAGGGCCGCCGCCCTCGTCCTCGTCGACTCCTCGGTGGAGGAGCGCCCCCGCCCCGGCCGCACGACCGCCGTGGCCCGCCTCCTCGGTACCGTCCTGGGCGCCGCCGGGGTACCGGCCGCGCTCGGCCCGGCGGCCCGCCGCGCGGCCGTACGCCACTCGTCCGTACGCCGCGACCCCGACCCGGCCCCCGCCGACCTCGTCCGCCGCGTCTACCGCACCTCACGCGTCCTGCGCGGCACCCTCCTGGAGAACGCCCGCTACGGAGCCGTCGCCGCCGAACTCCTCGACCTGCGCGACCACCACCCCCTCCCGCCCGGTCTCCCCGTCACCGTCCTCGCCGCCCCCGACGGCTCCGCCCGCTGGGAACGGCGCCAGCGCGCGCTGGCCCGGCGGCTCGGCGCCCGCTACGAGGCGGCCGAACCGTCGGGCCATCTGGTCATGCTGGACCGCCCGGACGCGGTGGCCCGGGCGGTGCTGCACCCGGGCCGACCGGGTCAGGAAGTGGCGTAGACGCTCGTACAGAACGCCTTGATCTGCTCGTCCGACAGGTGCTGCGCCAGATCGGCCTCGCTGATCATGCCGACGAGCCGCTTGTCCTCGATGACGGGGAGGCGCTTGATCTGGTGGCTCTGCATCTCCTCCAGGACGGCGGACACGTCCGCGTCCGCCTCGACCCAGCGCGGGGTGCCCTTCGCCATCTCGCCACAGGTGATCTTCGCCGGGTCGTGCCCCATGGCCACACAGCCGACGACGATGTCGCGGTCGGTGAGGATGCCGCAGAGCCGTTCGTTCTCGTCGGCGATGGGCAGCGCGCCCACGTTCATCTCGCGCATCAGCTGCGCGGCGCGGTCGAGCGTCTCGTGTGCCGGGATCCACCGGGCCCCGGGGTGCATGATGTCCTTCGCCGTGGTCATGAGGTGCGTACCTTTCGTTAAACGTAGTCACCCTTGTGTCCCCGAGCAGACTCATTCTCGGCGCACGGCACGGCCCCCGCGACCGCAGCGGGTCACGGGGGCCGAAGGTCACCGGCTCGAGGCGGCTCAGGCGGTGGCGCCGCGCTTCCTCAGCATGTCCGCCATCAGCAGGATCTCGGACTCCTGCGCGTCGACCATGCCCTGGGCGAGGTCGCGCTCGGTCTCCACGGAGCACCGCTGGACACAGCCCTCGGCCATGTGGACCCCGCCCCTGTGGTGCTCGGTCATGAGCTTCAGGTACAGGATCTCGGCCTCGCGGCCGCTCGCCTTCCGCAGTTCGTCCATCCGCGCGTTGGTCGCCATGCCCGGCATGAGCGCCCCGTCGAGCGGACCGGTGCCGCCCGAGCCGCCCATGTCCATCCAGGTCATCGGCTCGACGCCGGACTGCACCTTGGGCAGCCCCCACAGGTCGAGCCAGCCGAGCATCATGCCCCGCTGGTTGGCCTGGGTGTTGGCGATGTCGTACGCCAGGCGGCGCACCGCCTCGTCCTGGGTGCGGTCCCGGACGATGAACGACATCTCGACGGCCTGCTGGTGGTGGACGGACATGTCCCGGGCGAAGCCGGCGTCCGCCGAGGTGGTGGAGGGCGTACGCGGTGCCTCCTCGCGCTCGGCGGAGGCGACGGTGACGGCGCCCCCGGCGAAGAGCAGAGCGAGCGCGACGGCGGTGACCGCCGCCCACCGCGTCCGGTCCGGCCGCCGGGCCGGGGGAGGCGTCAGGAGGTCCTCGTCGTCGCTCACTGGTCGAGCCCGCCGGTGCAGGCCGCGCCGGGCTCGGGGGTCTGCTTCCCCTGGACGTACTTGGTGAAGAAGGCGTCGATCCGCGGGTCCTCGGCGTTGTCCACGGTCACCTGCTTGCCCCAGGCGGACAGCATGATGGCCCCGGCCTGGTCGTCCACGGGGCTCATCAGCGTGTACTTGGTCTTGCCGACCTTCTCCTCCAGCGACTTCACGTCGTCGGCGTCGGCCTTCTTGTTGTAGGTCACCCAGACGGCGCCGTGCTCGAGCGAGTGCACGGCGTTCACCTCGGAGATGGCCTTCTTGTAGACCACGCCGTCGCAGTTCATCCAGACCGGGTGGTGGTCACCGCCGACCGGCGGCTTCATGTCGTACTTCACGGCCGTCTCGACGTGGTTGCGGCCGAGCTTCGCCGCGTCCCAGGACTTCTCGGCGGCGATGGGAGCCTTCGCGGCGGCTTCCTTCTGGTCCTGCTCGTCGGACTTCTTCATCAGCACGAAGGTGCCGAAGCCGACGAGGCCGAGGACGACGACCCCGGAGACGCCGATGGTGATCAGACGGTTGCGGCGCTCACGGGCCTGCTCGGCGCGGCGCATCTCCTCTATTCGGGCGCGGCGGTCGGCGTTGGCGGAGCGGTTGGCGGCCATGGTGATGTCGTCCTTCTTCGGGGGGTGGGGTGGAGTTCGGGGGTGGACGTGCGGGGGCGGGACGCCCGCCGCCGTCACGTCCGGAGAACTTGAAGGACGTGCAGGTCCGGCGCGCGCGGCTGGGCGCGGGCCCGGTGGGCCCGGCCGTCACCGGACGGCGGGTCGGGACGCGGCGCACCGGCCTCCGCGTGCGGCGGCGGGTCGAGCGGGGGCGTGCCGAGCACCGCGGGGGAGAGGGAGGGGAAGAGGGAGCAGCCGCCGCGGTCGTACGGGCAGACGTACTCGCTCACGCCGGCGCGGCTCACGGCGGTGCCGCTCACGCCGGCGCCGTTCACGGCGGCGGGGGCCGTCCGCGCGACCCGTTCGGCGGCGGCCCGCTCGGCGGACTCCGCCCGGTGATGCGGGTCCCCGGACCCGGGACCCGCCCCCAGGCAGAAGAAGAGCGCGGCGAGGAGCGTCGCCACGGCACTCACCAGTGCCATGGGACGCGCGTGCCGGGACGGCCGTACGAGCCGTGGGGCCCCCATGGGCGCAGATCGTAGTGGGCGCGGGCCCTCCGTGGGCCGAACGGGGTACCACTCCGTACCGGCGGGGAGGTACCCGCCGGGCGAACGGACACCGGATCCGGCCGTTCCCGCGTTACCTGAGTCACACCCGGGCAGGCAGTATGGGTGTGCAACGTGCGCGAAACCATGTGGTGGGATGCTCAGGTGCCCCCCGATGTACCCGAGGCGGTGGGAGCAGGCGGCCTGACCAGCGAGGATGGGTGTGGAAATGGACAAGCAGCAGGAATTTGTGCTCCGTACGCTCGAGGAGCGCGACATCCGCTTCGTACGTCTGTGGTTCACCGACGTGCTCGGCTTCCTCAAGTCGGTGGCCGTGGCGCCCGCCGAACTGGAGCAGGCCTTCGACGAGGGCATCGGCTTCGACGGCTCCGCGATCGAGGGCTTCGCCCGCGTCTACGAATCGGACATGATCGCCAAGCCGGACCCGGGGACCTTCCAGATCCTGCCGTGGCGGGCCGAGGCCCCGGGCACGGCGCGGATGTTCTGCGACATCCTGATGCCGGACGGCTCGCCGTCCTTCGCGGACCCCCGGTACGTCCTGAAGCGGGCCCTGGCCAAGACCTCGGACCTGGGCTTCACCTTCTACACCCACCCCGAGATCGAGTTCTTCCTCCTGAAGGACAAGCCGCTCGACGGCAGCCGTCCCACTCCGGCGGACAACTCGGGCTACTTCGACCACACCCCGCAGAACGTGGGCATGGACTTCCGCCGGCAGGCCATCACGATGCTCGAGTCGATGGGCATCTCGGTGGAGTTCAGCCACCACGAGGGCGCCCCCGGCCAGCAGGAGATCGACCTCCGCTACGCCGACGCGCTCTCCACGGCCGACAACATCATGACCTTCCGCCTGGTCATGAAGCAGGTGGCCCTGGAGCAGGGCGTCCAGGCCACCTTCATGCCCAAGCCGTTCTCGGACTACCCCGGCTCGGGGATGCACACCCACCTGTCCCTCTTCGAGGGCGACCGGAACGCCTTCTACGAGTCGGGTGCCGAGTACCAGCTCTCGAAGGTGGGCCGCTCCTTCATCGCGGGCCTCCTGAAGCACGCGGGCGAGATCTCGGCCGTCACCAACCAGTGGGTCAACTCGTACAAGCGCATCTGGGGCGGCTCCTCCCGCACGGCCGGCTCGGGCGGCGAAGCCCCCTCGTACATCTGCTGGGGCCACAACAACCGCTCCGCCCTCATCCGCGTCCCCATGTACAAGCCGGGCAAGACGGGCTCCTCCCGCGTCGAGGTCCGCTCCATCGACTCGGGCGCCAACCCGTACCTGACCTACGCGGTCCTCCTCGCCGCCGGTCTCAAGGGCATCGAGGAGGGCTACGAACTCCCGGCGGGCGCCGACGACGACGTCTGGGCCCTCTCCGACTCCGAGCGCCGCGCGATGGGCATCGAGCCGCTCCCGCAGAACCTGGGCGAGGCGATCGCCCTGATGGAGAAGAGCGAACTGGTCGCGGAGACCCTCGGCGAGCACGTCTTCGACTTCTTCCTGCGCAACAAGAAGCAGGAGTGGGAGGAGTACCGCTCCGAGGTCACCGCCTTCGAGCTCCGCAAGAACCTGCCGGTGCTGTAGGCGCCACCCGCGTGAGGCCGGGGCCCGACGGTGTGCCGCCGTCGGGCCCCGCGCCACCATGGGCGCATGACCGACGGAATAGCCTGGCTCGCAGTCCCCCGATCGATCGCGTACGGCGGCTACAGCGTGGTGCTCGCACGCGGCCTGGACGCCGGGGAGCTGGCGACGAGGCTGGCCGGGGCCGTGTACGGGCCGCCGCGCACGGTGCTCCCGCTGGGCGAACTGACCGCCGGGGAGCTGATCGAGGCGCTGGAGGGCGAGGACGGGGACTACCCCGAGGAGGCGGCCCTGCGCCTCTTCGAGGACGGCGAGTGGGTCGTCGCCGTCATGTACGGCCTCTGGCAGGGCGAGTTCGAGGTCCTGACGCCCGTCTCGCGCGGTGGCGCCCACGTCTTCCACCTGGAGTTCGAGGAGGAGAACGGCAAGCCGGTGCCGCCGTACTTCGGTTACTTCCACGACGGGCGCGTCATGTGCTTCTTCAACCTCCACCTGGACTACTCGTGGGGCTACGACGGTGTGAGCGGGGAACCCGAAGTGGCCCGGCCCGTGCAGGAGTTGCTCACCGCCGCCGGTCTCCCCGGTGAGAACCTCCCGATGCGCGGCGCCCACCGCATCTCACTGGAGGTCCTCGAACGCCACTTCGGCCTCTCCCTGCCCCGTACGCGCATCCTGGACGAGGCGCTCCCCGCCGTGGTCCTGGAGACCGCCTGAGTCCGGGAATTGCGTTGCCCGGGGCCGGTGGGCCGTTCAGACTGCCCCGGTGAAGATCCCCTCCGCCGCCACCGAGCGGCTTCTGTTGCATCCGTTGAGCGTGGACGAGGCCGAGCGCGTCGTCGCCAGGGAACCCGGCGCCGGTGACCGCTGGGCGGAGGGGTACCCGCAGGACGGCGACGTCCGCGGGGTCACCGGGTTCCTGCGGGGGATCGCCGAGCGCGGCGATCCCGGGGTGTTCCGGGCGTACGAGATACGGCTCCCGGACAGCGGGGTCGTCGTCGGCGGCATCGGGTTCCACGGGCCGCCGGACGACCTCGGGGTCGTGACCGTCGGCTACGGGATCGTGCCGGGGGAGCGGGGCAAGGGGTACGCCTCCGAGGCGCTGCGGGGGCTCGTCGAGATCGCCCGGGTGGCCGGCGTCGCCGGGGTGAAGGGCGACGCCGACCTGGACAACCCGGCCTCGCACCGCGTGATGGAGGCCGCCGGGATGCGGTGCGTGGCGGAGGACGAGAAGCTCCGCCACTTCTACCGGGGGTTCTGACCCCCGGCGACAGCCGTCGCCCTCAGCGTTCCGACAGTTCCGACGGGGCCTCCTGGACCACCCAGCCGTTGCCGTCCGGGTCCTCGAAGGCCATGAACGAGTTCCAGGTGTCCCCCTTGCCGTCCTCCCAGCCCGTCGCGCCGACGTGCCGGATCGGGGTGACGTCGACCCCCCGGTCGAGCAGTTCCCGCCGTGCCGCCTCGATGTCCGTGACACAGAGCTGGAGGCCCTGGAGGCTGCCCGGTGCCATGTCCTTCGTGCCCGGCATCGACGGCATGCCGCTCAGCATGGCGATCGAACAGCGCGAGCCCGGCGGGGTCGCCTGGACGACGCGCATGCCGGGAGCCACCTCGTCGTCCAGGTCGATCTTGAAGCCGCACTTGTCGCCGTAGAACTCCTTCGCCCGGTCCAGGTCGGTGACAGGTACAGGGACGACTTCCAGGGTCCAGTTCATGGGGTTCTCCTCAGAAACGCCAGCGGGTCTGGCCGAAGGGGTCACCCTTGGCGAAGCCGAAGACCGTGCGGGGCGCGACCGCGAACACCAGGGCCGTACCACCGTCGCCCATGAACGCCCCGTCGCGCACGCCGAACCGCCAGTCCGGCCCGTACTTCTCCACGTACGCCTCCGCGAGCGCCGTCAGCCGGTCCTCGTCCGTCACCCGGGCCGCCTCGCCCTCGACCACCAGGTCGAAGCCCTCGCCGAGCGCGGGCGTGCCGGTGGTGAGGACCACCGACGGGTTGCCCTCCAGGTTGCGGGCCTTGCGCTCGTCGGGGCCGGTGCAGAAGTGGAGGGCGCCGTCCGACCAGACGGCGATCAGGGGAGTCACGTGCGGGCGGCCGTCCGGCCGTACGGTCGTCAGCCAGAAGACCTCGGCCGCCGAGAGCCGTGCGGCGGCGTCGGGCCAGGACGCCGGGACCGCTTTCGGGTCGCTGAAGCGGGGGTCGAGGGAAGTCCGCGGGTCCATCGCCGTTCCTTTCGCCGGGCCGGGAGGCCGTCCGGGAGGCACGTCGGCGCGCCCCTACCCGTACGACCCCCCGGAGCCCGCGAACTCATCGGACCACCGGCATGCGGTGCTCATCGGACCGCCGGTGTCCAGTGCAGCCTGCCGTCCAGACCGATCGCCGCCACCCCGTCCGTCCCCGCGTCCGGCGCCCCCGAGAACAGGAACCTCTCCAGCTTCCACGCCGGCCGCGCTCCCGCCCCCACCCCCGTCCTGCCGTGCGGCGCCGTCGCCAGGAAGCCGGTCCGCGACCGGACCGCGAGCAGGCCGTCGCCGCCGCTCACCGGGCCGAAGCCGGCGACTCCGGTGCCCGCGAGCTCCGTGACCGGGGAGACCGGGCCCACGCCCGAGAAGTCGGCGCTCCGCAGGTCGCCGGAGGCCGGCTTGCGGAACCAGAGCCGTACCCCGTCGCCGTCCGTCGCCGCGCTCGCGCTCAGTGCCAGCGTCGTCGGCGGCAGGCCGGTCCGCACCGGCCCCGTCAGCGGCCCGCCCGGGCGCCGCTGCACCCACGCCAGGACGGTGTCCGGGGTGCTCGCGAAGACGTGGCCGCGCCCGGTGCCGTCCGTCGCCGCGACCGGATCGCCGTACACCTCCGTGCCGCCGAGCGTCCGCCACGGCCCCCAGCCGCCGTCGGCGCGCTGCTCGCGGGCCGTCAGGCGGTGGCCGCTGTCCCGCAGGACGAGGGTCGCCCGGCCGTCGCCGGCGACGGTCACGGCGGGCGCGCTGATGTCCGAGGTGCCCCCGGCGTCGCCGTGTTCGGGTGTGCCGAGCGAGAGCCACGGGCCGAAGGCGCCGCCGGGCACGGTCTGCGCGGTGGTCACCACCTCGCGGTGGTAGTCGGCGGCGGCGCCCTCGAGCACCGTCCGGGTGCCGAAGACCGCGATACGGCCGTCGGGCAGGGTCACCGAGGTGACGCCGCTGTCCAGGCCGCCGCCGGGCAGCAGCGCGGGCCCCTGCCAGACGGTGCCGTCCGCCGGCTTCCGCCAGGCCGCGAGGTGTCCGTCGAGCACGGAGAAGGCGTGCAGCCCGCCGTCCCGGTCGCGCTGCACCCAGGAGGTGGAGGTGCCCCTGGCGTACCGGATGGTCTGGGTCCAGCCTCGTCCGGCGGGCCGCGCGGCCACCTTGAGGTCGCCGCAGCCGGCGGCGGTCCCGCAGTCGTTGACGCCGTCGAGCCAGGCGTAGGTCTTCAGGGTCCTCAGCTTCGCGCCGGCCGTCTCGGGGTCGAGGGTGTGCGGCAGGACGCTGGTGGGGTAGCCGAGGTAGTTCTGCACGCCGACGTGCGGATGCCCGGGGACGTCGGCGTACCGGGCGAGCGCGGCCTGGGTGAACCTCGCCCCGAACAGGTGGTCCTGGTGGTCGCGGAACTTCCCGTTCTCCGGGTACGTGCCCGGGCTCGGGTCCTGCATCCGGACGAAGGTCGGCCGGAAGCGGTCGAGCAGCCCCGTGATCGTGGCGACGACCTGGTCCTTCGTGTAGGTGAAGTCGGCCGCGACCGGGGTGCCGGAGGAGCGCTGGGACCCGAGCGCGGTGATCCGGCCGTTCCAGAGGCCGTTGAGGCTGTGCGGGCGGTCGCCGTTGATCGCGCCCGCCTCGCGTATCTGCAGCCACACCAGCTTGACCTGCGGCCGCGCGCGCAGCGTGTCCAGCTCGGCCGTCGCGCCGCCGGCCGTGGGTATCGCGACCCGCTCCCAGGGGCTGGTCCGGTCGCCGGTCGCCATCTCGGCGTACGCGGCACGGATGCCGTTCTGCCGGGCCTCGGCGTAGTCCGCCTTGTCGGGATCGGCCCCGGCGGCGTCGCGCGGGCGCGCGTTGACGCCGTCGGACTCGCCGGCGGTGAGGTAGACCGAGGCCAGGGGGTGGCCTGAGCGGATCGACTGGGATATGTCCGGGTTCATGAAGAACAGGTCGTCGTCCGGGTGCGCCACGATCTGCACCACGGAGGCGGCGCCCTTCACGCCCTTCGCGGGCGGCGCCCCGGTCACGGGCGCTTCGGTCACGGGCGGCGCGGGTTCCACCGGCTTCGCGGCCGCGTGCGCCGTCGGCGTCCTCGGCGCTCCCGTCACCGACAACAGCCCGGCGAAGGCGCCGCCCACCAGGGCGGCCGTCACCGCCACGGAGACGGTCCTGCGGCGGGACGGAAGGGGACGACGGCGGCGGGGGCGGACGGGCATGTTCGGCGGCGCGCTTTCAACGGGGGCGGACAGACTGAGGCGACCCGTCCCGAGCGGGACGGACCTTCGAAGCAGCAGGACGGACTTTCAAGAAATACGGTTCATCGGGCCCGAAAAGCACTCCATGTGCGGGACGTCACGTGTGATCCGTTGCGAAGCGAAGGTCGGGCCGCCCCCGGCCCCCGCTCCGGATAGGCTCGATCCGCCCGGACCCGACCCCGGGGCGGACCTGCTCGGAGGGAGCGGCGGAATGACGGTGCCCGGACGCAGGAGCAGCACCTTCTCACGTCTGCTGCGGCACGGATTCACCGATCCCTCGGCGTCCGAACGGCTCCTGGACGTGCCCGAGCTGTCCGCCCTGCGCGACGCCCCCGTCCTCCTCGACGCCCTCGGCGCCACCGCCGACCCCGACCTCGCCCTGCGCGGTCTCGTCCGCCTGGCCGAGGCGCAGCCCGAGGCCGAGCGGCAGACGTTCACGACCACGCTGCTCTCCGCCAAGCCGTTCCGGGACCGGCTCCTCGGGGTGCTGGGGGCGTCCGAGGCGCTCGCCGACCACCTGGCCCGCCACCCCCGCGACTGGGAGTCCCTCGTCACCTACGAGGCGGTGGACCTGCACCCGGGGGTCGCCGACTTCGAGCGGGGGCTCTCCGAGGTCACCGACGCCGTCGGGCTGCGGGTCGCCTACCGCCGCTGTCTGCTGGCCATCGCGGCCCGTGACGTGTGCGGCACCATCGACGTCGCCGAGACCGCCGCCGAACTCGCCGACCTGGCGACGGCGACCCTGCGCGCCGCGCTCGCCCTCGCCCGCGCCGACGCGCCCGCCGACGCCGCCCTGTGCCGGCTCGCCGTGATCGCGATGGGCAAGTGCGGAGGCAACGAGCTGAACTACGTCTCCGACGTGGACGTGATCTTCGTCGGCGAACCGGCCGAAGGGGCCGACGAGGGCAAGGCGCTCCAGGCCGCGACCCGGCTGGCCTCCCACCTGATGCGGATCTGCTCGGAGACCACCGTCGAGGGCACCATCTGGCCGGTCGACGCCAACCTGCGTCCCGAGGGCCGCAACGGCCCCCTCGTCCGTACCCTCTCCTCCCACCTCGCCTACTACCAGCGGTGGGCGAAGACCTGGGAGTTCCAGGCCCTCCTCAAGGCGCGCGCCGTCGCGGGCGACCCGGAGCTCGGCGCCCAGTACGCCGCCGCCGTCTCCCCCCTCGTCTGGCAGGCCGCCGAGCGGGAGAACTTCGTCCCCGACGTGCAGAAGATGCGCCGCCGGGTCGTCGACAACATCCCCGCCGCCCAGGTCGACCGTGAGCTGAAGCTCGGCCCCGGCGGCCTGCGGGACGTCGAGTTCGCCGTCCAGCTCCTCCAGCTCGTGCACGGCCGCAGCGACGCCACGCTGCACAGCGGGACCACCCTCGACGCGCTCGCCGCGCTCGCCGCGGGCGGGTACGTCGGCCGCGCCGACGCGGCCCAGCTCGACGAGGCGTACCGCTTCCTGCGGGCCATGGAGCACCGCATCCAGCTGTACCGGCTGCGCCGCACCCACCTCGTCCCCGAGGACGAGGCCGACCTGCGCCGCCTCGGCCGCTCGCTCGGCCTGCGCACCGACCCGGTCGCCGCGCTGAACAAGGAGTGGAAGCGACACGCGGCCGTCGTCCGCCGCCTCCACGAGAAGATCTTCTACCGGCCGCTGCTCGACGCGGTGGCCCAGCTCGCCCCCGGCGAGATCCGGCTCAGCCCGAAGGCGGCCGGGCAGCGGCTCGAAGCACTGGGGTACGAGGACCCCGCCGCCGCCCTGCGCCACCTGGAGGCGTTGGCCTCCGGGGTGAGCCGCAAGGCCGCGATCCAGCGGACGCTGCTCCCGGTGCTGCTCGGCTGGTTCGCGGACTCGGCCGACCCGGACGCCGGGCTGCTCGGCTTCCGCAAGGTCTCGGACGCCCTCGGCAAGACCCCCTGGTACCTGCGGCTCCTGCGCGACGAGGGCGCCGCCGCGGAGAACCTCGCCCGGGTCCTCTCCGCCGGGCGGCTCGCCCCCGACCTGCTGCTCCGCGCCCCCGAGGCGGTCGCTCTGCTCGGCGACCCCGAGGGGCTGAAGCCGCGCGGCCGGGACCACCTGGAGCAGGAGGTCCTGGCGGCGGTGGGCCGCGCGGGCAACGCCGAGCAGGCCGTGGCGGTGGCCCGCGGGGTGCGCCGCAGGGAGCTGTTCCGTACCGCGGCGGCCGACCTCATCGGCTCGTACGGCACCGAGGACAACCCCCGCGAGCCCGATCCGGGCGCGCTCGTCGACCGGGTCGGCGAGGCCGTCACCGATCTCAACGCGGTGACGATCGCGGGCGCCCTGCGGGCCGCCGTGCGCGACGGGTGGGGCGACGAGCTGCCGACCCGGTTCGCGGTCATCGGCATGGGCCGCTTCGGCGGTCACGAGCTGGGGTACGGCTCCGACGCCGACGTCCTGTTCGTGCACGAGCCGCGCGAGGGCGTCGACGAGCAGGAGGCCGCGCGGGCCGCGAACCGGGTGGTCGCCGAGATGCGAAGGCTCCTCCAACTGCCCACGGCGGACCCGCCGTTGCTGATCGACGCGGACCTCAGGCCGGAGGGAAAGAGCGGCCCCATGGTCCGCACCCTGAAGTCGTACGCGGCCTACTACCACCGCTGGTCGCTGGTCTGGGAGAGCCAGGCGCTGCTGCGCGCCGAACCCATGGCGGGCGACCGGGAGCTCGCGGACCGGTTCATCGAGCTCGTCGACCCGCTGCGCTATCCGGCCGAGGGGCTCGGCGAGGACGCGGTCCGCGAGATCCGCCGGCTGAAGGCCCGGATGGAGTCCGAGCGGCTGCCGCGCGGCGCCGACCCGACGCTCCACGCGAAGCTGGGGCGCGGCGGCCTCAGCGACGTCGAGTGGACGGTCCAGCTGTTCCAGATGCGGCACGGCTGGGCGGAGCCGGGGCTGCGGACGCCCCGTACCCGCGAGGCGCTCAGGGCGGCGCACGCGGCCGGTCTTATCGCGACGGACGAGGCGCAGACCCTGGACGAGGCATGGGTCCTGGCCACCCGGGTCCGCAACGCGGTCATGCTGGTCCGCGGCCGCCCCGGCGACACGTTCCCCTCGGAGCCGCGCGAACTCGCGGCGGTGGGACGGTACCTGGGGTACGGCCCGGGCCACATCGGCGAGCTCGTCGACGACTACCGCCGGATCACCCGCCGGGCCAGGGCGGTCGTCGAGGAACTGTTCTACGGGGCGTAGGAGTTCTCATTTCAGGTACGGGGCGAGCAGGGTGCCCCACGCCTTGTTGATCTTCTCGTACTCGTCGGGACACTGGGCGGCGCGGCTCGCGGGCAGCACGCCGTCGGGGTTGTCCTCGGTCAGTACGACGCCCTGGAAGCCGCTGGGGTCGGAGCCGTACAGCCAGCAGATGGCGTTGTAGTAGCGCTGTGCGCTCAGCGAGTGCTCGTCGGCGAGTTGACCGCTGATGTCGCCCTGCTCCGTCGCGGCGGCGAGGGCGCCCCAGGCCCGGATGGCGCTCACGGCGTACTCCTGGTGCAGGGAGTCGTCCGCGAGGAGGAGGGTGGCGAGCTGGTCGGCCGCGTCCTCCTCCCGGCCGGTGGCGGGCAAGTCGTAGATGTCGATCAGGGCGTGTCCGAGTTCGTGGAAGACCACGCTGTTGGAGATGCCGATGAGGTCGTCCTCGGTGGCCCGCTTCTGCTGGGCCTCCGTGCCGGACGTGTTCAGCTTCTCGAAGACGCCCCGGTAGTACCCGGCGAGTTCGTAGCAGAAGCCGATGCTCTGGCTCTCGGAATGCCAGAAGGCGTTGTTCTCACCACAGCTCAGGGCGATCAGGGAGACGTGGTGCGGCAGCCCGATCAGGGCGTTCGTGTGGGCGGCCGCGCTCTCCAGGACCTCGTTCTGCTGGAGGAAGCGCTGCTCCGCCAGGTCCGGTGCGGTCTCGGCGGCCGTGTACTCCACGACGAGAAGCCCGGGGCCGGGCGCGGCGGTCGCCGTGGACGCGCCGAAGGCCAGGAGGGCGGTGGCGGCCAGGGCGGCGGCCCATCTGCGGTGGAATCGCATTCTCTGCCTCCTGCCACCGGACCACCGCGCGCGGTGGATCCGTGTCGGGGGAGTCGGAGCGGCCGGGACCCCGAGGGCCGTACAGCCTCAGGATAGGACCGCCGACCGGCGCGGGCACGTGCACGGCAGGGGCCGGCGCCCCCTCGCCGTCCCCCGCCCTCCCGCCGTCCCTAGGGTGCGTCGAGGAGCGTTCTCACATGCGCCAGGTAGCCCGTGAGGGCCAGCTCGAAGGCCTGGTCCGCGCGGCCCTCGGGGACCGCGTCGAGCGCCCGGGCCAGGCGCGGGGTCGCGGTCTCGTCGGCCACCACCCACATCGCCTCCGGGGCCGCGAGGTCGAGCGCCGAGCCGAGGACCAGGTTCTCCAGGGCGATGATCACGGGCATGACGTCCGGCAGTGCGAAGCCCGCGTCGAGGAGGCGGGCGACGGCCAGCTCGTACTGGTCGAGGACCTTGGGCGCGCGCACCGGTGAGGTCATGAGCATCGGGATCGCGCGCGGGTGGGCGGCGAACGCGGCCCGGTAGGAGCGGGCCCAGGCCGCCATGGCCGCGTCCCACGGCTCCCGGTCCAGGGTCCCGGTGTCGATGGCCGAGGACACCCGCTCGCGGAGGAGCTCCACGATCCCGTCCCGCCCGTCGACGTGGTGGTAGACCGACGCCGTCTGCACCCCGAGGCGCCTCGCGATCTGCGGGACGCTGAACTCGCCCTGCTCGTCGACGATCTCGAGCGCCGTGGTGGTGATCCGCTCCCGGTCGAGGAGGGGTCTGCGCGGCCGGCCCATGAGTCGTCACTCCCTGTTCAGATGCCCGTCGGGTCTTCCCGAACGATCGAGCCCGAGGCTACATTGCGCAAACCGAAAGCCTTTAGGTTTCCTGCCACCGGAAGGGCTTCCCCCGTCATGTCCTCATCCACCCCCGACGAGCCCCCAGGTCTGAGAACCGGCACCCTCACCACCGCCGACATCACCTTCTTCGTCGTCTCCGCCGCCGCCCCGCTCACCGTCATGGCCGGCGTCGCGCCCATCGCCATCGTCCTCGGCGGCATCGGCGCCCCCGCCGGCTACCTCATGGCCGGCATCACGCTCGCGATCTTCGCCGTCGGATTCACCACCATGAGCCGCCACGTCAAGAGCGGCGGCGCCTTCTACGCCTTCATCACCCGGGGCCTCGGCAAGCCGGCCGGCATCGCCGCGGCCCTGCTCGCCATGCTCGGGTACAACGGCATGGAGATCGGCGTCTACGGCCTCCTCGGCACCGCCACCGCCGACACCGCCCACGCCCTGTGGGGGATCGACGTTCCCTGGCTCCCCGTCTCGATCGCCGGGCTGCTCCTCATCTGGTACGGCGGCTTCCGCTCCATCGACTTCGGCGCCAAGGTCCTGGGCGTCCTGCTCGTCGCCGAGACCGGCATCCTCGTCCTGCTCGCCGGCGGCGTCCTGCTCGAAGGCGGCGCGAACGGCCTCTCCCTGGCCTCCTTCACGCCCGGCAACGTCCTGGTCCCCGGCAGCGCCGCCGTCCTCGCCTTCGCCTTCACCGCCTTCACCGGCTTCGAGTCGACCGTGATCTACCGGCGCGAGGCCCGCGACCCCGCCCGCACCATCCCCCGCGCGACCTACATCGCCGTCTGCTTCCTCGGCCTCTTCTACGCCTTCGTCGTCTGGACCGTCATCCAGGCCTTCGGGAACGACAAGGTCGTCGAGGCCGCCGCCGGCGACACCGGCGGGCTCTTCTTCGCGGCGATCACCACCTACGTCGGCGGCTGGGCCGCGGACCTGATGCACGTCTTCATCGTCACCAGCGTCCTCGCCTCCCTCCTCGCCTTCCACAACGCGATCAACCGCTACGGCCTCGCCCTGGCCGAGGAGGGCGTCCTGCCCCCGGCGTTCGGCAGGGTCCATCCCCGCCACCGCTCCCCGTACCTCGCCGGCGCCGCCCAGACCGTCCTCGGCCTCGCCGTGGTCCTCGGCTTCGCGGCCGCCGGAGCCGACCCGTACACGCAGCTCCTCCTCTGGGTGAACACCCCCGGTGGCCTCGGCCTGATGGCCCTCCAACTGCTCGCCGCGCTCGCCATCCCGTTCTACTTCCGCGGCGTCCGCCACGCCGAGGGCGTCCTGCGGACCGTCGTCGCCCCCGTCACCGCGGCCGTGCTCCTCGCCGGCGCGATCGCCCTGGTCGTCACCAAGATCGACGTCTTCACCGGGGCCTCCGCCACCGTCAACACGGTGCTCGTCTCCCTCGTCCCCGCCGTCTTCGCCCTCGGGCTCCTCCTCGCGTACCGGCTGCGCCGCACCCGCCCCGAGGTCTACGCCCGCTTCGCCGCAGAACCGACCGACCCTGGAGCCCCCACGTGTCCTCCGCACCCGACCTCGTCCTCGTCAACGCCCGCGTCCGCGACCCCGGACTCACCGGCCACACCGCCGTCGCCGTCCATGGCGGACTGATCACCGCCCTCGGCACCGACGCCGAGGCCCGCGCCTGGGCCGGACCCGGCACCGAGACCGTCGACCTCGCCGGCGCCACCCTCACCCCCGGCCTCACCGACGCCCACAGCCACCCCGTGTGGGGCCTGGAGATGTTCACCGGCACCGACCTGTCCGGCGTCACCGGCCTCGAAGGACTCCGCGCCGCCCTCCGGAGCGCCGAGCGCCGCGACGGCTGGATCATCGGCTTCGGCCTCGACCACAACGTCTTCGGCGGCCGCCCCGTCCACCGCGACCTGATCGAGGACGTCCTCGACGGCGCCCCCGCCCACCTCCGCCTCTACGACGGACACTCCGCCCTCGTCAGCGGCACCGCCCTCAAGGCCGCCGGCATCGAAGGCCCCCGCGCCTTCGCCCAGCACTCCGAGATCGTCTGCGACGCCGACGGCCGCCCCACCGGACACCTGATCGAGCACGCCGCCATGGACCTGATGACCCCGGTCCTGCCCACCCGGCCGTACGCCGAGCGCCGCGCCCGGCTCGTCGAGCTGCTCACCGGCATGGCCGCCACCGGCCTCACCTCCGCCCACGTCATGGACCTCGGCGGCCACGACGTACCCGGACTGCTCACCGCCCTGGAGGAGGACGGCGAGCTGCCCCTGCGGCTGCGCCTCGCCCCCTGGTGCATGCCCGGCGCCACCGCCGGGGAGCTGGACGCGCTGGTACGGCTGCAGGAGCGGGCCGGCCGGCTCTGGGCGATCGGCGGCGTCAAGTTCTTCATGGACGGCACCGTCGAGGGCGGCACCGCCTGGCTGGAACACGCCGACTGCCACGGCCGGGGCACCGACGCCTTCTGGCCCGACCCGGCCGCGTACTCCGCCGCCGTGGGCCACCTCCACCGCGCCGGGGTCGGCACCGCCACCCACGCCATCGGCGACGCCGCCGTCCGGCACGTCCTCGACACCGTCGAAGGCCTCGGCACGGGCGGCCCCCGGCACCGGATCGAGCACATCGAGACCGTCCCCGACGACCAGCTGGGCCGCTTCGCCGCGCTCGGGGTCGTCGCCTCGATGCAGCCCCCGCACACCGCGTACACCCGCGCCGACCACACCGACGAGTGGTCGAAGCGGCTCGGCGAGGAGCGGGCGGGGCGCGCCTGGCGCTGCCGTGACCTGCGGGACGCCGGGGCGCACCTGGCGCTCGGCTCCGACTGGCCCATCGCCCACTACGACGCCCGGCAGGTCCTCGCCACCGCGCGGGCCCCGCGCGGCGCGGCTTCGGCCCGGCACGGGCTCACCGGCCTGATGGCCCTGGAGGGGATGACCACGCACGCGGCGGTGGCGGCGGGGGAGGAGCACGTCGCGGGCCGGATCGCCCCCGGCTTCCGGGCCGACCTCACCGCCTTCGCCGTGGACCCGGTGGAGGCCCCGGCGGACGAGACCGCCGAGGCCCCGGTCCGGCTCGCCGTCGCCGGCGGCCGGATCACCTTCCGGAGCTGACCCGCGACTGTTCCGTCGGCTCGCCCGTCCCGTCGGTGGCCTCGTCGGTCGCCGCGGCCCCGCGGTCCGTCCCCATCGCCGGGGACGGGCCGCCCGAGGCGACCGGCGCCACCGGTTCCACCAGCTTCGGCAGCCGGTGCGGCCGGGAGCCGTACCAGAAGTAGGAGACGGCGAAGCCGAAGCCCAGGCAGATCATGCCGCCGACCGCGTCCAGCCAGAAGTGGTTCGCGGTGGCGACGATCACGACGAGCGTGGCCGTCGGGTAGAGCAGACCGAGGATCTTCGCCCAGGGCGCCTTCGCGAGCAGGAAGATCGTCAGTCCGCACCAGAGCGACCAGCCGATGTGCATCGACGGCATCGCCGCGTACTGGTTCGACACGTGCTTCAGGTTGCCCGAGGCCATCGAGCCCCACGTCTCGTGCACGAGGACCGTGTCGACGAAGTTCAGGTCGGTCATGAGCCGGGGCGGCGCGAGCGGGTACAGGTAGTAACCGACCAGGGCCACACCGGTGGTGGAGAACAGGACGGTACGGAACGCCGCGTAACGGCCCGGGTGCCATCGGTACAGCCATACGAGCACACCGATGGTCACGATGAAGTGCAGCGTGGCGTAGTAGTAGTTCATCGAGACGATCAGCCAGGTCACCGAGTTCACGGCGTGGTTGACGGCGTGCTCGAAGGCGAGGCCGAGGGACTGCTCGGCCTCCCAGATCCAGTCGGCGTTCTTGAAGGCCTGGGCCTTCTGCTCCGGCACCGCGTTGCGGATGAGGGAGTACGTCCAGTAGCTCACCGCGATGAGCAGGATCTCGAACCAGATCGTGGGGCGCCGGGGCCCGCGCGTCCGCAGACGCGACAGCCTGCCGTCGGCCACTGTGGGTGACGACGGGGTCGTCCGGTCGTCCAAACTCTTCACGGTCGTTTCACCCATAGGGAGAGAGTGTGCCAGATCCCCGCCTCCTGACAGATCATCCCTCGGACGGGTCACGGGCGCACCCGCTCCCCCTCAGGGACGAGCCCTCAAGGACGAGGGGGAGCCGAGGCCGTTGAACCACGAACGACCAGCTCGGGCATGAAGACGAACTCCGAGTGCGGGGCCGGTGTGCCCCCGACCTCTTCGAGCAGCGCGCGGACCGCCGCCTGCCCCATCGCCTGCACCGGCTGTCGGATGGTGGTCAGCGGCGGATCGGTGAACGCTATGAGGGGGGAGTCGTCGAAACCGACGACCGAGACGTCCCTCGGCACGTCGAGCCCCTGCTGCCGGGCGGCCCTGATCGCGCCGAGCGCCATCATGTCGCTCGCGCAGACGACCGCCGTGCAGCCCCGGGAGATCAGCGCCCCGGCCGCCGCCTGACCGCCCTCCAGGGTGTAGAGGGAGTGCTGGATCAGTTCCTCGGACTCCTCGAAGGAGAGGCCGAGCCGCTCCTCCATGCCCTGCTGGAAGCCCTCTATCTTGCGGAGCACCGGCACGAACCGCTTCGGTCCGACGGCGAGCCCGATCCGGGTGTGCCCGAGCGCGGCCAGGTGCGTCACCGCGAGCCGCATCGCCGCCCGGTCGTCGGGGGAGACGAAGGGCGCCTGCACCTTGGGGGAGAAGCCGTTGAGGAGGACGTACGGGACGCCCTTGCCGCGCAGCTGGTCGTAGCGCGTCATGTCGGCGGTGGTGTCGGCGTGCAGTCCTGAGACGAAGATGATGCCGGCGACACCGCGCTCCACCAGCATGTCGGTGAGCTCGTCCTCGGTGGACCCGCCGGGGGTCTGGGTGGCGAGGACCGGCGTGTAGCCCTGCCGGGTCAGGGCCTGCCCGATGACCTGCGCGAGCGCGGGGAAGATCGGGTTGTCCAGTTCGGGGGTGATGAGGCCGACGAGTCCCGCGCTGCGCTGGCGCAGTCGTACGGGCCGCTCGTAGCCGAGCACGTCGAGCGCGGCAAGGACGGATTCGCGGGTGGCGGTGGCCACGCCCGGCTTGCCGTTGAGCACGCGGCTGACTGTGGCCTCACTGACCCCCGCCTGGGCTGCGATGTCGGAAAGCCGCGCGGTCATGGGGATGGACTGTACCGGTCACGGGGCGTATTGCCCACCGCACAGGTGATGCAAGCCACCTCGCAAGGTCTTGCAGGACTTGCAGGGCGCGTGAGGCGCGAAGGGGGAGTGCGGGAAGGGGTGCGCGCCCCTTGGAAGGCGTGCGCCAGCTGCTGTCAAGCGATGCGACGGCAACCTTAGGGACACGCGGATGTAACGATCCCCCGTCCTTGCAGAAACTTCTCGCAAGGTCTTTCGGCTCGTTTTCATCTTTGTTACGTTCCTGGCAACCCGGAGCGCCGCGAGGGAGCGGTCGCATGAGGAAGGTTCCAGCCCCTCGTCCCCCCGGGATCAGTTGAAGGAGTTCACATGCGGCGTGGCATAGCGGCCACCGCGCTGGTCGCGGCCCTGGGCGTCACCCTGGCGGCGTGCGGTAGTGACAGCGGTTCGAACGGCGGCTCGAAGAGCTCGGGCGAGCTCTCCGGCACCGTGACCTGGTGGGACACCTCCACGGTCGGCTCCGAGGACAAGGTCTTCAAGAAGGTCGCCGAGGACTTCAAGAAGAAGCACCCCAAGGTCACCGTCAAGTACGTGAACGTGCCGTTCGGTGAGGCGCAGAACAAGTTCAAGAACGCCGCGCAGTCCGGCTCCGGCGCCCCCGACGTCATCCGCTCCGAGGTCGCCTGGACCCCCGAGTTCGCGGACCTCGGCTACCTGGCCCCGCTCGACGGCACCCCGGCCCTCAAGGAAGCGGACGACTTCCTGGAGCAGGCCGCCGCCTCCACCAAGTACAACGGCAAGACGTACGCGGTGCCGCAGGTCATCGACTCCATGGGCATCTTCTACAACAAGAAGATCTTCAAGGAGGCCGGCGTCGAGGTCCCCAAGACCATCGACGAGCTCAAGACCGTCTCCGCCAAGATCAAGCAGAAGACCGGCAACCCCGGCCTGTACCTGCGCGGCGACGACGCCTACTGGTTCCTCTCCTTCCTGTACGGCGAGGGCGGCGACCTCGTCGACGCCGAGAAGAAGACGATCACCGTCGACAACGCCGCCGGTGTGAAGGCCTTCAAGGTCGTCAAGGACCTGGTGGACTCGGGCGCGGCCAAGACCGACGCGACCGACGGCTGGAACAACATGCAGACGGCCTTCAAGGACGGCAAGGTCGCCATGATGATCAACGGCCCGTGGGCCGTCGCCGACACCTACGCCGGCAAGGAGTTCACCGACAAGGCCAACCTGGGCATCGCCCCGGTCCCGGCCGGTTCGGCCGGCCAGGGCGCCCCGCAGGGCGGTCACAACCTCGCCGTCTACGCGGGCTCCAAGAACCTCGACGCCTCCTACGCCTTCGCCGAGTACATGACCTCGGTCGAGACCCAGGCGACGGTCGCGAAGGAGCTCAGCCTCCTCCCGACCCGCGAGTCCGTCTACATCAAGGCGGACGTGGCGACCAACGAGATGATCACCTTCTTCAAGCCGGTCGTCGACAAGGCCGTCGAGCGCCCCTGGATCCCGGAGACCGGCAGCCTGTTCGCGCCGCTCGTCACCGAGTACACCAAGGTCCTGACCGGCCAGACCACCCCGGAAAAGGGAGCCAAGGCGACGGGTGACTCCTACCGCAAGCTCCTGAAGGACTGGAAGTAACAGGAAGGCAGGCCGGCTGATGGCTGTGGACACCCCCAGCCAGTCGGTGGTGAAGGCCGCGGGCGACAGCGTCGCCCGCGGCCGGAGCCGCGGAACTGGTAAGCCCCGGGGCGCGGCGAAGAAGCGCTCCTTCTCCACCCACTGGTACGCCTGGGCGATGGTCGCCCCGGTGACCGTCGTGATCGCCGTGATCATCGGCTACCCGCTGGTCCGCGGCATCTACCTGTCGCTGACGAACGCCAACGAGCGCAACGTCGCGCGGTCGATCGGTGTCAACGAGATCCCGGCCACCTACGAGTTCGTGGGTCTGGAGAACTACGCCGACGCGATCACCGGCGGCCAGTTCCTCGGGACGCTCGGCTGGACGGTCGTCTGGACCGTGTCCTGCGTGGCGATCACCTTCGCCCTCGGCCTGGGCCTCGCCAACATCCTCAACCGCAGGATCGCCGGCCGCTCCGTCTACCGGATGCTGCTGATCCTGCCCTGGGCCGTCCCCGGCTTCGTCTCCGTCTTCGCCTGGCGCTTCCTCTACAACCAGGACAACGGTCTTCTCAACAAGATCCTCGCGGGCGGCGGCATCGACGCCGTCCCGTGGCTGAACGACCCCACCTGGGCCAAGTTCTCGGTCATCCTCGTCAACGTCTGGCTCGGCGTGCCGTTCATGATGGTCGCCCTCCTCGGCGGGCTCCAGTCCATCCCCGGCGAGCTGTACGAGGCCGCCGAGATGGACGGCGCCAACGCCTGGCAGCGCTTCCGGCACATCACCATGCCCGGCCTGAGCGCCGTGTCGACGACGGTGATCCTGCTCTCCACCATCTGGACCTTCAACATGTTCCCGGTGATCTTCCTGCTCACCCGGGGCGGACCCGGCGAGGCCACCCAGATCCTCGTCACCCAGGCGTACAAGTTCTCCTTCGAGATCAGCCCGCGCGACTTCGCCCAGTCGTCCACGTGGGGCGTCCTCATCCTGGTCCTCCTGATGATCTTCGCCGCGATCTACCAGCGCGTCCTCCGCAAGCAGGGAGAAGTCTGGTGACCACCACGACCCCCACCCCCCAGGCCGTGAACGCCCCGCTCCGGGGACGCCGCTCGCCGATCGCCTCGGTCGGGCTGCACCTCACCCTGATCGTCGCCTCCGTGATCGCCGTCTTCCCGGTGCTCTGGGTCCTGCTGACCTCGCTGAAGCCGGCGAAGTACGCGACCACCACGGACTTCGTCAAGGAGACGACGCTCGAGAACTACACGAACCTGCTGAACGACACCCCGTTCCTCACCTGGTTCGCCAACTCGCTGCTCGTCGCGGGACTCACCACCGTCGTCGGCGTCTTCATCTCCGCCACCACGGGCTACGCCGTCAGCCGCTTCCGCTTCCCCGGCAAGCGCGGCCTGATGTGGACGCTGCTCATCACCCAGATGTTCCCGGTCGCCGTCCTCATCGTGCCGATCTACAACATCATGGCGTCGATGGGCCTGCTCAACCAGCCGGCCGGCCTGGTCATCACGTACCTGACGATCGCCGTCCCGTTCTGCGCGTGGATGATGAAGGGCTTCTTCGACACCATCCCGCGCGAGATCGACGAGTCGGGCTACGTCGACGGCCTCACCCCGTTCGGCACGTTCCGGCGGCTGATCCTGCCGCTCGCCAAGCCGGGCATCGCCGTCACCGCGTTCTACTCCTTCATCACCGCCTGGGGCGAGGTGGCCTACGCCTCCGCCTTCATGGTCGGCGACGAGAACCTCACCCTGGCCGGCGGACTGCAGAAGTTCGTCAACCAGTACGGCGCCCAGTGGGGCCCGATGGCCGCGGCCTCCGTGCTCATCGCCATCCCCGCCGCCCTGGTGTTCCTCTTCGCCCAGCGGCATCTGGTCACCGGCATGTCCGCCGGTGCCGTCAAGGGCTGACGGCCCTGAGCGCCCCTCCTGTACGCATCTCCTTACCTCCCAGGGAAGACATGACCCAGCATCTCGCCACCCCGGCCGACGCCCCGACCACCGGCACGCACACGGGCTGGTGGAGAGACGCCGTGATCTACCAGGTCTACCCGCGCAGCTTCGCCGACGGCAACGGCGACGGCATGGGCGACCTGGAGGGCATCCGCAGCCGGCTGCCGTACCTCAAGGAGCTGGGCGTCGACGCCGTCTGGCTCTCCCCGTTCTACGCCTCGCCGCAGGCCGACGCCGGTTACGACGTCGCCGACTACCGGGCCATCGACCCCATGTTCGGCTCGCTCCTCGACGCCGACGCGGTGATCCGCGAAGCCCACGAACTGGGTCTTCGGATCATCGTCGACCTGGTGCCCAACCACTCCTCCGACCAGCACGAGTGGTTCCAGCGCGCGCTGCGCGAGGGCCCCGGGTCGCCGCTGCGCGAGCGCTACCACTTCCTCCCCGGCAAGGGGAAGGGCGGCGAACTGCCGCCCAACGACTGGGAGTCCATCTTCGGCGGCCCGGCCTGGACCCGCACGGAGAACCCGGACGGCACCCCCGGCGACTGGTACCTGCACCTCTTCGCCCCGGAGCAGCCCGACTTCAACTGGGAGCACCCCGCGGTACGGGACGAGTTCCGCTCGATCCTCCGCTTCTGGCTCGACATGGGCGTCGACGGCTTCCGCGTCGACGTCGCCCACGGCCTGGTCAAGGCCGAGGGCCTGCCCGACCTCGGCGCCCACGACCAGCTGAAGCTGCTCGGCAACGACGTCATGCCCTTCTTCGACCAGGACGGCGTCCACGAGATCTACCGCTCCTGGCGGCAGGTCCTCTCCGAGTACGACGGCGAGCGCGTCCTCGTCGCCGAGGCCTGGACCCCGACCGTCGCGCGCACCGCGAACTACGTGCGCCCCGACGAGATGCACCAGGCCTTCAACTTCCAGTACCTGGGCACCCACTGGGACGCGGAAGAGCTGCGCGCCGTCATCGACGAGTCGCTCGAAGCGATGCGCCCGGTCGGCGCCCCCACCACCTGGGTGCTGTCCAACCACGACGTCACCCGGCACGCCACCCGCTTCGCCAACCCGGCGGGCCTCGGCACCCAGCTGCGGACCCCCGGCGACCGCGCGCTCGGCCTGCGCCGGGCCCGCGCCGCGACCCTGCTGATGCTGGCGCTGCCCGGTTCGGCGTACGTCTACCAGGGCGAGGAGCTCGGCCTGCCGGACGTCACCGACCTGCCCGACGAGGTCCGTCAGGACCCGTCGTTCTGGCGGGCCAGCGGCCAGGACGGCTTCCGCGACGGCTGCCGGGTGCCGATCCCGTGGACCGTCGAGGGCTCCTCGTACGGCTTCGGCGACGGCGGCTCCTGGCTGCCGCAGCCCGCGGCCTGGGGCGGTCTGAGCGTCGAGGCGCAGACCGGCGACCCCGGCTCCACCCTGGAGCTGTACCGCAGCGCGCTCGCCGTGCGCCGCGAGCGCCCCGAACTCGGTGCGGGCGAAGGCGTCGAGTGGCTGGAGGCACCCGAGGGTGTGCTCTCCTTCCGCCGCGACGGCTTCGTCTGCACCGCCAACACCACCGGCCGGGCCATCTCCGTCCCGCTGCCCGGCCGGTATCTCCTCTCCAACGAGGACGTCAAGGTCGTCGACGACGAGGCAGTGGTGCCCGCCGACACCACCGTCTGGTGGGCGGTGTGACGATCCCCCTGCCGCGGGGGGGCGGGGACCGCGCCCCCCCCCGCCCCGCCCCGACGGCCCCACGCACGCCGCCCCGCCCACGCCCCCGCACGGGCGCAACCCCAAACGCACCGGGGGCGCGGCCGGC
>NZ_JBHXRW010000023.1:0-127773 GCF_042716635.1 Streptomyces sp. NPDC058664
TTTTTTGTGGGGGCGTGTTTTTTTTTTTAAACCGACGGGCGGTCGGGGGGGGGGGGGGGGGCGGTTGTAACCCCCCCCCCCCCCCCCGTCGCGTACCCGCCCCCCTGGAGCCGGCCCGTGCCCATGACGCCACCCGACCACGCCCTCTGGTTCGCACCGGAAGCCGCCGTCACGCCCGAGGACGGAAAGAGCGCCGCCTTCACCGTGACGGACCTGGGGGCGCTCACCCTGCCCACCGGACGGCTCGTGGCCTGCGACCCGATCGTCCACCTGGGGAACGACGACGAGCGGCCCGAGCCCTTCACCGTCACGGTCCCGCCCGGGAGCTACCCGGTCCAGACCGTCGTGACCGACGTCGAGCACCCCTTCCCGCACCGCGTGATCGCCGCCGCGCGCCTGGTGATCCGGGACGCCCCCGTGGTCCGCTGGGAGCCCGCCCTGGTCCCCGGCCAGGACCCCGCCGACCTCGCCGACGGGGAGTTCTTCGGCTACGGCGTGGACGCCGGCGTCGGCTGCTTCCACGACGCCTCCGCCCATCACTCCTTCCCGGGCACCGAGGACGAGGAGGGCGTCGTCTGGGAGACGATGGACGGCAGCCCGGCCGGTCCGACGGCCTTCCTCGTCGAGGGTGAGGACGGCCACACCGTCGCCGTCTTCGACTCGGGCTGGGGCGACGGCTGCTACCCGACCTGGATCGGCCGCGACGCCGACGGCGAGGCCGTCTGCTTCGTCACCGACTTCCGCGTCTTCCGCTTCGCCCCCGCCTGACCCCGCCCCGGGGGTACCGTCGGGGCATGGCGATCCGCGCGATCCTCTGGGACATCGACGACACCCTCTTCGACTACGCGCGCGCCGACCGGGCCGGCATGCGGGCCCACCTCGCCGCCGAGGGGCTGCTCGGGGCGTACGACTCCGTCGAGGACGCCCTGCGCCGCTGGAAGGAGCTCACGGAGCTGCACTGGCGGCGCTTCGAGACGTCGGGCGGCACCTTCCAGGACCAGCGGCGCCACCGGGTCAGGGACTTCCTCGGGGAGCCCGGACTCACCGACACGGAGGCCGACGACTGGTTCGGCCGGTACGTGGTCCACTACGAGGCCGCCTGGGAGCTCTTCCCCGACACCCTCCCCGTCCTCGACCTCCTCGCCGCCGACTACCGGCACGCGGTCCTGTCGAACTCCAGCATCCACGCCCAGGACCCCAAGCTCCGGGCGCTCGGCCTGCGTGACCGCTTCGAGGCCGTCCTCTGCGCCGCCGAGCTGGGCACCGCCAAGCCCGCCCCGGAGGCCTTCCACGCCGCCTGCGCGGCCCTGGACCTCGCCCCGTACGAGATCGTCTACGTGGGGGACCAGCCCGACATCGATGCCCGGGGCGCCCGCGAGGCGGGGCTGCGGGGGGTGTGGCTCGATCGCGCCGCCACGGGCGGCAGACCGGAGCTCGACCGGATCACCGACCTCCACCAGCTCCCCGCCCTGCTCCGCGCGGATACCCGTTTTGGAGCACCGTCCACCTTCGGGTAATGTTCTTCCTGCGCCGAGGGGAACAAGCCGAAAGGCAAGAACCCGCAAAGCGCAAGCCGAGCAAGATCCTCCCTGGTGGGGATGGCGCCCCGGTGGCCTATGGTGTAATTGGCAGCACGACGGTTTCTGGTTCCGTTAGTCTTGGTTCGAGTCCAGGTAGGCCAGCTCGCAGAGCTCATCTGCAAACCAGTGGATGGCATCCACGAAGCCCCCGTTGTGTAGCGGCCTAGCACGCCGCCCTCTCAAGGCGGTAGCGCCGGTTCGAATCCGGTCGGGGGTACAGATCCTTCCCGCGGGATCACCTGGGTCGCACCCGGTGAACTCGATGCAGGATCGCTAGGGCCCCCGTTGTGTAGCGGCCTAGCACGCCGCCCTCTCAAGGCGGTAGCGCCGGTTCGAATCCGGTCGGGGGTACGGTTTAACCGCCATGGCCTATGGTGTAATTGGCAACACTACGGTTTCTGGTACCGTCATTCTTGGTTCGAGTCCAGGTAGGCCAGCTCGCAGAGCTCATCTGCACCGCGGATCTGATCCGCAAGGCCCCCGTTGTGTAGCGGCCTAGCACGCCGCCCTCTCAAGGCGGTAGCGCCGGTTCGAATCCGGTCGGGGGTACAAGACAAGGAAGCCCTTCCCTTCGGGGGAGGGCTTCTTCGCTGTTTCCTTCCGGGTCACAGACACAACTCCGGCCCACCGCTGCGGCGTTGAAGCGGTGGGCCGGGACGAACGGAAGGGAAGGGGAACGTCAGCCGGTGCGGCGCAGTGCCTCGGAGAGCCGGGCGGCGGCGTCGATGACCGCCTGGGCGTGCATACGGCCAGGGTGGCGCGTCAGACGCTCGATCGGACCCGAGACCGACACGGCGGCCACGACGCGGTTCGAGGGGCCGCGTACGGGCGCGGAGACGGACGCGACGCCCGGCTCCCGCTCGCCGATCGACTGGGCCCAGCCGCGGCGCCGTACGCCCGACAGGGCCGTCGCCGTGAAGCGGGCGCCCTGGAGGCCGCGGTGCAGCCGCTCGGGCTCCTCCCAGGCCATCAGGATCTGCGCCGACGAGCCGGCCTTCATCGTCAGCGTCGAGCCGACCGGGACGGTGTCCCGCAGGCCCGAGAGACGCTCGGCCGCCGCCACGCAGATGCGCATGTCGCCCTGACGGCGGTAGAGCTGGGCGCTCTCGCCGGTGACATCGCGCAGATGCGTCAGCACCGGGCCCGCGGTCGCGAGCAGGCGGTCCTCGCCGGCCGCGGCGGCGAGCTCCGCGAGGCGCGGTCCGAGGATGAATCGGCCCTGCATGTCACGCGCCACCATCCGGTGGTGTTCCAGTGCCACGGCGAGACGATGTGCCGTGGGTCGTGCGAGTCCCGTCGCCGCGACCAGTCCTGCGAGGGTGGCCGGACCGGACTCCAGGGCGCTCAGGACAAGGGCTGCCTTGTCGAGAACGCCTACGCCGCTAGAGTTGTCCATGCAACGATATTCGCGTCTCACTCTGTGAAACGCAAGTTCAATTTCCTGCGGAACTTGTCACTCTGGTGAGGCGGCCGCACAACGGCCCGCGAAACGGGTCTCTAGTTGTGCCGGCGTAGACGTCGGCCGGAGGGAAAGCGATGGGTAGGACACTCGCGGAGAAGGTCTGGGACGATCATGTCGTCCGGCGCGCCGAGGGCGAGCCCGACCTTCTCTTCATCGATCTGCACCTGCTGCACGAGGTGACCAGCCCCCAGGCCTTCGACGGCCTGCGCCAGAACGGCCGGCAGGTGCGGCGCCTCGACCTCACCATCGCCACCGAGGACCACAACACCCCGACCCTCGACATCGACAAGCCCATCGCCGACCCTGTCTCCCGCGCGCAGCTGGAGACCCTCCGTAAGAACTGTGCCGAGTTCGGCGTCCGCCTGCACCCGCTGGGCGACGTCGAGCAGGGCGTCGTCCACGTCGTGGGACCGCAGCTGGGCCTGACCCAGCCCGGCACCACCGTGGTCTGCGGCGACTCGCACACCTCCACGCACGGCGCCTTCGGCGCGCTGGCGTTCGGCATCGGCACCAGCCAGGTCGAGCACGTGCTCGCCACCCAGACGCTGCCGCTGGCCCGCCCGAAGACCATGGCCATCACGATCGACGGCGAGCTGCCCGAGGACGTCACGGCCAAGGACCTGATCCTGGCGATCATCACGAAGATCGGCACCGGCGGCGGCCAGGGCTACATCCTGGAGTACCGCGGCTCCGCCATCGAGAAGCTCTCGATGGAGGCCCGGATGACCATCTGCAACATGTCGATCGAGGCCGGCGCCCGCGCGGGCATGATCGCCCCCGACGAGACCACCTTCGCCTACCTCCAGGGCCGCGACCACGCCCCCGAGGGCGAGGACTGGGACGCCGCCGTCGCGTACTGGAAGACCCTGAAGTCCGACGACGACGCCGTCTTCGACGCCGAGGTCGTCATCGACGCGGCCTCGCTGGCGCCGTTCGTCACCTGGGGGACCAACCCCGGCCAGGGTGCGCCGCTTTCGGGACACGTCCCCGACCCGGCTTCGTACGAAGACGCTTCGGAGCGCCTCGCCGCCGAAAAGGCCCTGGAGTACATGGGGTTGACCGCCGGGCAGCCGCTGCGCGACATCAAGGTCGACACCGTCTTCGTAGGCTCCTGCACCAACGGCCGCATCGAGGACCTGCGCAACGCCGCCGGGCTGCTCGAAGGCCGCAAGGTCGCCGACGGCGTCCGCATGCTGGTGGTCCCCGGCTCCGTCCGGGTCGCCCTGCAGGCCGTCGAGGAGGGCCTGGACAAGGTCTTCAAGGAGGCCGGCGCCGAATGGCGGCACGCGGGCTGCTCGATGTGTCTGGGCATGAACCCCGACCAACTGGCGCCCGGTGAGCGCTCCGCGTCCACCTCCAACCGCAACTTCGAGGGTCGGCAGGGCAAGGGCGGCCGGACCCACCTGGTCTCGCCCCAGGTCGCCGCCGCCACCGCCGTCCTGGGCCACCTGGCCTCCCCGGCCGATCTGTCCGACGTCGCCACCACCGCGGGGGTCTGAGGAACCATGGAAGCTTTCACCACGCACACCGGCCGGGCCGTCCCGCTGCGCCGCAGCAACGTCGACACCGACCAGATCATCCCGGCGCACTGGCTGAAGAAGGTCACCCGCGACGGCTTCGAGGACGGTCTCTTCGAGGCCTGGCGCAAGGACTCCGAGTTCATCCTCAACCGCCCCGAGCGGCAGGGTGCCTCGGTCCTGGTCGCCGGCCCCGACTTCGGCACCGGCTCCTCCCGTGAGCACGCCGTCTGGGCGCTCCAGAACTACGGCTTCCAGGCGGTCATCTCCGCCCGCTTCGCCGACATCTTCCGCGGCAACTCGCTGAAGAACGGCCTGCTGACCGTGGTCCTGCCACAGGAGACGGTGGACGCGCTCTGGGAGCTGACCGAGGCCGACCCGAGCGCCGAGGTCACCGTCGACCTGGAGCGGCGCAAGGTCCTGGCCGACGGGATCGACGCCGACTTCGAGCTCGACGAGAACGCCCGCTGGCGGCTCCTGAACGGACTCGACGACATCAGCCTCACCCTTCAGAACGAAGCCGACATCGCGGCCTACGAGGCGGCTCGACCGGCCCACAAGCCCCGTACAATTACGGCCTGAGCAGCGCTTTTCCAAGACTGCGCCCCCCACCGTCCGGTGGGGGGCGCAGTCGCTTGTTGAGACCCTGTCGGGCGACAACTCGCCCTAGATGGCACAATCGGTGCATGGAACGCGACAGCCAACTCGAGCTCTACGAGGCAGTCGCCGCCCGATTGAAGGAAGCGCACACAAGAGTGCGCTCACTGCAAGTCCCGGAGGGCGTAAGGATGGCGCTGTCCCGGAAGCTGCTGGTCGTGACGGCCGCGGCGAAGCACGATCTCAAGGACGCGGCGACGCGTCTGGACCGGTTGATGAAGGACCTCGACGAGGGCCGATTCCCAGAGGACGACTGACACCAAGAACTCCGCAGCGGATCTTCCACGTTGCGGCACTAGGGTGATTAGACCGTTTCGTGTTTGATTTGCGGTATATACATGCCTAACGTGCGAAAAAGCTTGAACACTTTCGTTCTGGCAATGTCTCCGAAGGGGAAGACGTGAACAAGGCGCAGCTCGTAGAAGCGATTGCCGACAAGATGGGCGGTCGCCAGCAGGCCGCCGAAGCCGTCGACCACGTGCTCGACGCCATCGTGCGTGCCGTGGTCAGCGGTGACCGGGTCTCGGTGACGGGTTTCGGCTCGTTCGAGAAGGTCGACCGTCCGGCCCGCTACGCCCGCAACCCGCAGACGGGTGAGCGGGTGCGGGTCAAGAAGACCTCGGTTCCCCGCTTCCGTGCCGGTCAGGGCTTCAAGGACCTGGTCAGCGGCTCGAAGAAGCTCCCCAAGGGCGGCGAGGTCTCCGTTAAGAAGGCCCCCAAGGGCAGCCTCACCGGTGGCGCGTCCGCGACCGTGAAGAAGGCCGCCGCCAAGAAGGCCACCACCGCCAAGAAGGCCGCCGCGAAGAAGGCGACCCCGGCGAAGAAGGCCACCCCGGCGGCCGCCGCGAAGAAGGCGACCCCGGCGAAGAAGACCACCACGGCGGCCGCCAAGAAGGCGACCCCGGCGAAGAAGACGACTCCGGCCGCGGCGAAGAAGACCGCGAACGGCGCCGCCAAGAAGGCCACCACGGCCGCCGCCGCCAAGAAGGCGACCAAGGCCGCCGCCAAGAAGACCGCGCCCGCGGCGAAGAAGGCCACGGCGACGAAGGCGCCCGCCAAGAAGACGACGGCGCGCAAGACGACCGCCAAGAAGACCGCCGCCAAGAAGTAGGACGAGCGGCACCGATCCGCCGGGCCGGGCTCCCCCAGGGGAGCCCGGCCCGCGGCGCGTCCGCGCGGAGAAGGCCCCGTTCGGAAGGCCGGTGCGTGGAGAAGGCCTGCTCAGAAGGCCGGCGCGCGTGACAAAGTCCCGCTCAGCGTGCGAGAAAGACCCGCTCAGAAGGTCTGCAGCGTCACCAGGGTGATCCGCGGGACGGCCCCGGAAGCGCCGGGCTCCACCTCGATCCGCACCCGCTGCCCCGGCCGCAGCAGCCGCAGCCCGCCCGCCTCGAAGGCCTCCGCCCCGAACTCCACGGGGGTGCCGTCGTCGAGCAGCACACTGCCGCTGCGGGTCTCGGGGTCGTACGTGAACGCGGTCGCCTGCATGGACCGCAGCCTATCCGGCCGCCGACAGCCACCGGGCGGCCGTCCGCGGACCGAGCCCCAGCGCCCCGGCCGCCGCGAGATCCTCACCGGTGTCCACGTCCCGGCGTACGGAATCCACCCCGGCGAGCGTGATTTCCACCGCCCCCGAGGACAAATGCCGGAGTCTCGACGCGCCCCCGAATGCCGGTTCCAATTCGACCCCCGGAGCCGCCGAGAGGAATGTCGTACCTATTTCGGCGGCATCGGCGAGAAATGCTCGCGGAAATTTCCGGGCCACGTCGAGCACCCGGCCCAGCTCCTCCGGCCGCAGCGCCGGCAGATCCGCGTTGAGCGCCCCCACGCGCGCGTACGGCCGCCGGGACCGCACGGTGCGGACCCCGTGCGCGAGGGCCGCGTTGAGCCCCGCCGCCGGGGCGTCCGGGACGATGCGCGCACCCAGCGCGGCCAGGGCCGCGGCGGCCTCGGGGTCGTCCGTGACGACCGCCACGTCCCGTATCAGGGCGCAGTTCAGCACCGCCCCGACGGTGTCCTCGGCGAACGCCAGCGCGAGCCGGGGGCGCAGCCGGGACCCGGCCGCCGCGGCCAGTCTGCTCTTCGCCAGGGCAAGGGGCTTCAGGGGGACGACCAGGGACCAGCCGTCGTCCGCGTCCGTGTGCATGGGATGCCTCGGGTGCCTCGACTTCATCGGGGGCCATTCTGTCCCGCCCACACGTTCTGCCGGAGGACCCGGGGCGTACGGTGTCACTCGACAGAGCAGGAGCATGGGGCGACACTTGACCCCCTGCCAGCCAGTCCCGGAGAAAGGTGTCCGAGTGCCCCGCCGCAGAATCGGCTTCTGGTACCGCCTCGCGGCGGTCATCGCCAAACCCCCCCTGGTGGTTCTGTTCAAGCGGGACTGGCGCGGCATGGAGCACATCCCGGCCGACGGCGGGTTCATCACCGCGGTCAACCACAACTCCTACCTGGACCCCCTGTCCTACGCGCACTACCAGTACAACACCGGCCGTGTCCCGCGCCTCCTCGCCAAGGCGGCCCTCTTCAAGGCCCCCTTCGTCGGCATGATGCTGCGCGGCACCGGGCAGATCCCCGTCTACCGCGAGACGACCGACGCGCTCGACGCGTTCCGGGCCGCCGTCGACGCCATCGAGCGCGGCGAGTGCGTCGCCTTCTATCCCGAGGGCACCCTGACCCGCGACCCCGACATGTGGCCCATGGCGGGCAAGACCGGTGCCGCGCGCGTCGCGCTGCTCACCAAAGCCCCCGTCATCCCGGTGGCCCAGTGGGGCGCCAACCTGGCGATGCCGCCGTACGCCAAGGAGAACAAGCTCAGCCTGTTCCCCCGCAAGACGCTGATCGTGCAGGCGGGTCCGCCGGTCGACCTCTCCCGCTTCCACGGGCTCGAGCCGACGCCCGACGTGCTCCGCGAGGCGACCGAGGTCATCATGGCCGCCATCACCGCCCTCCTGGAGCAGGTCCGCGGCGAGCAGGCGCCCGCCGAACCGTACGACCACCGCAAGGCGCGTCTCGAGCAGCGGCGCAAGGCGACAGAGGGGGGCACCAAGTGACCAAGGCCGCCGTGTTCGGCAACGGATCCTGGGGCACCGCCTTCGCCATGGTGCTCGCCGACGCGGGCTGCGAGGTGAGCCTCTGGGGCCGCCGCGCCGAACTCGCCAAGGAGATCAACGCCTCCCGCACCAACCCCGACTACCTGCCGGGCGTCGAACTCCCGCAGCGGATCACGGCCACCGCGGACCCCGCAGAGGCCGCCGAGGCCGCCGACTTCACCGTCCTCGTCGTCCCCTCGCAGACCCTGCGCGGCAACCTCGCCGCCTGGAAGCCGCTGCTCGCTCCCGACACCGTCCTCGTCTCCCTCATGAAGGGCGTCGAACTCGGCACCGCCAAGCGGATGAGCGAGGTCGTCACCGAGGTCGCCGACGTGCCCGCCGAGCGCGTGGCCGTCCTCACCGGCCCCAACCTGGCCAAGGAGATCGCCGCCCGGCAGCCCGCCGCCGCCGTCGTCGCCTGCGTCGACGAGACGGTCGCCCAGCGGCTCCAGACCGCCTGCATCACCCCGTACTTCCGCCCGTACACCAACACCGACGTGGTGGGCTGCGAGCTCGGCGGCGCCGTCAAGAACGTCATCGGCCTCGCCGTCGGCATCGCCAACGGCATGGGCCTCGGCGACAACTCCAAGGCCACGCTCATCACCCGCGGCCTCGCCGAGACCACCCGCCTCGGCCTCGCCATGGGCGCCGACCCGCTCACCTTCTCCGGCCTCGCCGGCCTCGGTGACCTGGTCGCCACCTGCTCCTCGCCGCTCTCCAGGAACAACACCTTCGGCACCAACCTCGGCCGCGGGATGACCCTCCAGGAGACCATCGCGGCCACCAAGCAGACCGCCGAGGGCGTCAAGTCCTGCGAGTCCGTGCTCGATCTGGGCCGCCGCCACGGCGTCGACATGCCCATCACCGAGACGGTCGTCTCGATCGTCCACGACGGCAAGCCGCCGATCGTCGCCCTCAAGGAACTGATGTCGCGATCGGCCAAACCCGAACGCCGCTGAGCCGTCGGTGACGCGCCCGCTGCGCCGTACGCGCGCGGCGGCGGCGGGGCTTAAGCAGTTCGGGAGCCGCAAGGTACGCTCATCGCGATATGAGCGAGAACACCCAGAGCCCCCGCAAGCCGCGCGTGGCCGTCGTCTTCGGCGGACGCAGCTCCGAGCACGCCATCTCCGTCGTCACGGCGGGCGCCGTCCTGAGCGCCATCGACCGGGACAAGTACGACGTGCTGCCCATCGGCATCACGACGGACGGGCGCTGGGCGCTCACCGCCGACGCCCCCGAGCGCATGGCCATCGCCGACCGCGCCCTGCCGAACGTCGCCGACCTGGCCGAATCCGCGGAGGGCGGCGTCGTCCTCTCCGTCGACCCCGCCAACCGCGAGGTCGTCCTCAGCGAGCCCGGCGCCGTGCCGAAGGCCCTCGGCGAGGTCGACGTGGTCTTCCCCGTGATCCACGGCCCGTACGGCGAGGACGGCACCCTCCAGGGCCTCCTGGAGCTCTCCGGAGTCCCCTACGTCGGCGCGGGCGTCCTCGCCTCCGCCGTCGGCCAGGACAAGGAGTACATGAAGCGGGTCTTCGTCTCCTTCGGACTCCCGGTCGGCCCGTACGAGGTCATCCGGCCCCGTGAGTGGGAGCAGAACCCGGCCGCCGCCCGCAAGAGGATCGTCGAGTTCGCCGCCGACCACGGCTGGCCGCTCTTCGTGAAGCCGGCCCGTGGCGGCTCCTCCATGGGCATCACCAAGGTCGACGACCTCTCCGGCCTCGACGAGGCCATCGAGGAGGCCCGCCGCCACGACCCCAAGATCCTCGTCGAGTCGCTGCTGCGCGGCCGCGAGATCGAGTGCGGCGTCCTGGAGTTCGAGGACGGGCCGCGCGCCAGCGTGCCGGCCGAGATCCCGCCCGTCACCGACCACGACTTCTACGACTTCGAGGCCAAGTACATCGACTCGGCCTCCGGCATCGTGCCGGCCCCGATCGGGGACGAGGCCACCGCCGAGGTCCAGCGCCTGGCCGTCGCCGCCTACGAGGCCGTCTCCTGCGAGGGCCTGGTCCGCGCCGACTTCTTCCTCACCGAGGACGGCGACTTCGTCATCAACGAGATCAACACCATGCCGGGCTTCACGCCCATCTCCATGTACCCGCGCATGTGGCAGGAGAGCGGCGTCGGCTACCCCGAGCTCGTCGACCGGCTCATCCAGGCCGCGCTGACCCGCTCCACGGGCCTGCGCTGACCGGACCGGACCCGGAGGACCGTGCCGCCGCCCCTCAGAGGCTCGGCGGCACGGTCTTCCGCACGGGTGCGGCGAGATCGGCGAGCGGCGTCGCGTCGTGCGCGTACCGCTCGTCGAGGGTCACCTCGACATAGGTCTTCCGGTACGTCGAGGTGAAGCGGGGGCCGCCGCCCTCGGGGCGCTCCAGCATCCAGTTCACCCCGTTCGCCTCGACGGCCTGCGCCTTGGGATCGCTCATCTTTTCGGGCCGGGGCACCCCGCAGCGCAGTACGATCGCACCGTCACCCCAGCCGGCGGTCAGCTCGGAGCCGGGCTCCGGGTCACTGCGCTCAAGTCCCGCCACGGTGTCGGGAAGCTCCTTCGCCAAGGCCTGGCAGAAGGCGGCCTCCACCGCCGGGGGGCTTGGAACCACGACGGACGCCGCGGCGTCCGACGGGGCACAGCCGGCGGCGGCCGGCAGCAGGACGGCGGCCGCCACGGCGGCGGACAGGCCGAAGGGCCGGTGGGAAGACATCACCGGCCAAGCGTAGACGGGGGCTACAGATGAACGACCGGGCAGGTGAGGGTGCGCGTGATGCCGTCCACTTGCTGGACCTTGGCGACCACCATGCGGCCGAGCTCGTCGACCGTGTCCGCCTGCGCGCGCACGATGACGTCGTACGGACCGGTCACGTCTTCCGCCTGGAGCACCCCCGGGATCTTGGAGATGGTGTCGGCGACGATCGACGCCTTGCCCACCTCGGTCTGGATGAGGATGTACGCCTGAACCACGGAACCTCCAGGGCGACCACGAGGATCTTGTGGGAGAAAGGGACGCCACGGTACCGCGTCGCCGCGGGCCGCGGGGAGACCCGCGCGGCCCGGGGCACTGCCGGGGTGGCGTACGCAGGACAGAAGTTGACGGTCTACTTGACGGTACCCAGCACGGTGACGGCCCGCGACCCGCGGCGCGAGACGACGCGCCCCCGCCCGCCGGCCGGCACGAAGACACGAGGTGAGGCGCGGTGAAGGGCACAGTCGGAGAGCTCGGCGAGTTCGGGCTCATCAGGGAGCTCACGTCCCGGCTCACCTCCACCCCGGCGGTACGGATCGGGCCCGGCGACGACGCCGCGGTCGTCTCCGCCCCCGACCGGCGCGTGGTGGCCAGCACGGACATCCTCCTCGAAGGACGTCACTTCCGCCGCGACTGGTCCACGGCGTACGACGTCGGCCGCAAGGCCGCCGCGCAGAACCTCGCCGACATCGCCGCCATGGGCGCGGTCCCCACCGCGCTCCTCCTCGGCCTCGTCGTCCCCGCCGAGCTCCCCGTCACCTGGGCCACCGAACTCATGGACGGCCTGCGCGACGAATGTCAGGTCGCGGGCGCGGCGGTGGTCGGCGGCGACGTCGTCCGCGGCGATGTGATCATGGTCTCCATCACCGCCCTCGGCGACCTGCGCAACCACGACCCGGTCACCCGGGGCGGCGCCCAGCCCGGCGACGTCGTCGCCTACACCGGCTGGCTCGGCTGGTCCGCCGCCGGCTACGCGGTCCTCTCCCGCGGCTTCCGCTCCCCGCGCGCCTTCGTCGAGGCCCACCGCAGGCCCGAACCGCCGTACCACGCCGGCCCCGCCGCCGCCGGTCTCGGCGCCACCGCCATGTGCGACGTCAGCGACGGCCTCATCGCCGACCTCGGCCACATCGCCGAGGCCAGCAAGGTCCGCATCGACCTGCGCTCGGGCCTCATCGACATCCCCACCCAGATGAACGACATCGGGCAGGCCGTCGGCGTCGACCCCATGCAGTGGGTGCTCACCGGGGGAGAGGACCACGCCATCGTGGCCACCTTCCCGCCGGACGTGAAGCTCCCGGCCCGCTGGAAGGTCATCGGCGAGGTCCTCAACCCCTCCGCGCTGCCCCAGGTCACCGTGGACGGCGCCCCCTGGCACAGCGTGGGCGGCTGGGACCACTTCGGGGAGACGGAATGAGACCCCGTCGGGTGCAGGTGCCCCCGCTGGTGCTGACCGTCGCCGGATCCGACTCCGGCGGCGGCGCCGGCATCCAGGCCGACCTGAAGACGATGCTCGCGCTCGGCGTCCACGGCATGAGCGTGCTCACCGCCGTCACCGCCCAGAACTCGCGGGGCGTCCAGGGCGTCTGGGAGCTGCCGGAGGAAGCCGTACGCGCCCAGTACCGGGCCGTCGCCGACGACATCGGCGTCCAGGCGGTCAAGACCGGGATGCTGGCCACGGCGGCGCTCGTGGAGACCGTCGCCGAGCTGCTCGCGGACACCGCGGCCCCGGTCGTCGTCGACCCGGTGGGCGTCTCCAAGCACGGGGACCCGCTGCTCGCCGAGAGCGCGCTCGACTCCGTCCGGGAGAGGCTGCTGCCCCGGGCCACCGTCGCCACGCCCAACCTGGACGAGGTGGCGCAGCTCACAGGCGTGCACGTCGTCCACGAGAGCGACATGCGGACCGCCGCGGAGGCGATCCTGTCGTACGGGCCGCGCTGGGTCCTGATCAAGGGCGGGCACCTGCCCACCGGTCAGGAGGCCGTGGACCTGCTCACGGACGGCTCGGAGGAACACTGGCTGCGCGCCCCGCGCCTCGACAACCGGCACACCCACGGGACGGGCTGCACGCTCGCGTCGGCGGTCGCGTCCGGGCTCGCCAAGGGCCTCCCGGTGCCGGAGGCGGTACGGGAGGCGAAGGAGTACGTGACCGGGGCCGTAGCCGCCGGCTTCCCGCTGGGTACGGGCATCGGCCCGGTCGACCACGGCTGGCGGTTCCGGGCCTGAGCGGCCGGGAGCCCGTAAGGCCCGTGACCGTTCCAGGGCAAGGCAAAAGGCCGGTTCACCGAGGTGAACCGGCCTTTCAAGGCAACCGCAGGGGCTGCGCTACGACAGAACGTCGCGATTAGCGCGAGACCTTGCCGGCCTTGATGCACGAGGTGCAGACGTTGAGCCGCTTCGGCGTCCGACCGACCACGGCACGCACGCGCTGGATGTTCGGGTTCCAGCGACGGGACGTACGGCGGTGCGAGTGCGAAATGTTGTTGCCGAAGCCCGGCCCCTTGCCGCAGACGTCGCAGTTGGCAGCCACGGGTCACTCCAAAAGCTTCAGGATTTACAGTGAATTCCGGCGCACCGGAATCAGGAGTCTGAAGTGGCTTGCCGGGGAATGGCCCGGTGTGAACCGGGCAACCGAAGCAGCATACAACGCCTGCATCGGTGGAACGAAACTACCACGGTCTCCGCGAACCTCGCCCCGGGCCCTGGTCACGAGCGGGGCACCCCCGGTCTACCCTGCGGTGAGCTCACCGCCCGAGGAGGACCCCGTTGTCGCGAGCCCTTCAGCCCTTCGACGAGCTCGTCGAGCTCGACGCCGAAGCGGTCAGGTCCTGGTGCGCGCGGGCGCTCGACGCGCTCGGCCGGGAGCGCGAGGAGATCGACGCGATCAACGTCTATCCCGTCGCCGACGGGGACACCGGCACCAATCTGTACCTGACGGCGGAAGCCGCCCACCAGGCCGTCGAGGCCCTCTTCACCGCCTCCGTCCCCGGCACCGCCGAGACCGTACGGGCCATGGCGCACGGCGCCCTGCTCGGCGCCCGCGGCAACTCGGGGACGATCCTCTCCCAGCTCCTCCGCGGCATGGCCGGGGTCCTCGCCGAGGGGTGTGACGGCGATCACCTCGCCCGCGCCCTCGCCGAGGCCGCGAGCGCGGCACGACGGGCCGTCGCCCATCCCGTGGAGGGCACCATCCTCACCGTGGCGAGCGCGGCGGCCGGGGCCTGCGCGGCGGGCGGCGGACTCGTCGAGGTGGCCAGGACCGCCCACGAAGGGGCCAGGACCGCCCTCGCCGCCACCTCGGGACAGCTCGACGTCCTCGAACGCGCCGGAGTCGTCGACGCGGGCGGCCGGGGCCTGGTGACGGTCCTCGGTGCCCTCCTGGAGACCGTGACGGGACAGACCCCGCCCCCCGCCGGCCCGGCGGCCGTCATGCCCGCCCCCCACGAGGAGTGCCCCACCGAGGGCGGCCCCGCCTACGAGGTGCTCTACCTCCTGGAGGCGGACGACACGGCCGTGGAACTGCTGCGGACCCGGCTCGACCGGCTGGGGGAGTCCCTCGTCGTCGTCGGCGGCGACGGACTCTGGAACGTCCACGTGCACGTCGACGACGCGGGCGCCGCCGTCGAGGCCGGCGTCGAGGCCGGACGGCCCCACCGCATCCGGATCACCCACTTCGCGGCCGACGCGGCGGCCGGCGAGGGCCGCGTCGCGGAACGTGCCCAGCGCGCCGTCGTCGCCGTCGTCCCCGGCGAGGGCCTCGCCGGACTCTGCGCCGAGGCGGGCGCGACCACCGTACGGACCCGGCCGGGCGAACCGCCCGCGGGCGACGAACTCCTCGACGCGATCCGCCGGGCCCACGCGCGCGAGGTCGTCCTCCTGCCCAACGACACCGAGCTGCGGCAGGCCGCGGCGGCCGCCGCCGAACACGCCAGGGCCGAGGGCATCCGCGTCGCCCTCATCCCGACCCGGGCCGCCGTCCAGGGCATCGCCGCCCTCGCCGTCCACGAACCCGGCCGGCGCTTCGACGAGGACGTCGTCGCCATGACGGCCGCCGCCGGCGCCACCCGCTACGCCGAACTCGCCGTCGCCGAACGCCAGTCCTTCACCTCGGCCGGCGTCTGCCAGGCCGGCGACGTCCTCGGCCTCATCGAGGGCGACGTCGCCGTCATCGGCGAGGACCTCACCGAGACGGCCCGCACGGTCCTCGACCGGATGCTCTCGGCCGGCGGCGAACTCGTCACCCTCGTCGTGGCCGACGACACCCCGCCCGGACTCGCCTCCGACCTGGAACGCCACGTCCGACGCGGCTACCTGGCCGTCGACACCACCACCTACCACGCGGGCGCGGGGGCCCCACCGCTGCTCATCGGCGTGGAATGACCCCCGCCGGGGGCCGACCCGCGCGCGGGGTCGTCCACAGCCTGGACGCGACTGTCGGTCCCTTGGTGTGGAATGGAACGCGTGCCCGCGCTCGACGAACCACTCAAGAAGTCCCTCGGCCCCGCCACCGCCAAGGTCATGGCCGAGGCACTCGACCTGCACACGGTCGGTGACCTGCTCCACCACTACCCCCGCCGGTACGCCGAGCGCGGGGAGCTGACCACCCTCTCCGACCTGCCGCTCGACGAGCACGTCACGGTGGTCGCCCAGGTCGCCGACGCCCGCGTGCTCACCTTCAACGGCTCCAAGGGGCGCGGCCAGCGCCTCGAAGTGACCATCACCGACGGCAGCGGCCGCCTCCAGCTGGTCTTCTTCGGCAAGGGCGTGCACAAGCCGCACAAGGACCTGCTGCCCGGCACCCGGGCGATGTTCTCCGGCAAGGTCTCGCTCTTCAACCGGCGCCTCCAGCTCGCCCACCCCGCGTACGAACTCCTCCGCGGCGACGAAGGGGAGACCGTGGGCACCTGGGCCGGGGCCCTCATCCCGATCTACCCGGCCACCACCAAGCTGGAGTCCTGGAAGATCGCCAAGGCCGTCGACGCCGTCCTGCCCAGCGCCGTCGACGCCGTCGACCCGCTCCCCGACGCCCTGCGCGAGGGCCGCGGCCTCGCCGAACTCCCCGAAGCCCTCCGGCTCATCCACAGGCCCCGCACCAAGGCCGACGTCGCCACCGCCCGCGAGCGCCTCAAGTGGGACGAGGCCTTCGTCCTCCAGGTCGCCCTCGCCCGCCGCCGGCACGCCGACACCCAACTCCCCGCCGTCGCCCGCCGACCGGTCCCCGGCGGCATCCTCGACGCCTTCGACGCCAAACTCCCGTTCACCCTCACCGACGGCCAGCAGAAGGTCTCCAAGGAGATCTTCGACGACCTCGCCACCGAGCACCCGATGCACCGCCTCCTCCAGGGCGAGGTGGGCAGCGGAAAGACCATGGTCGCGCTGCGCGCCATGCTCGCCGTCGTCGACTCCGGGGGACAGGCGGCCATGCTCGCGCCCACCGAGGTCCTCGCCCAGCAGCACCACCGCTCGGTCACCGAGATGATGGGCGAGCTCGCCGAGGGCGGCATGCTCGGCGGCGCCGACCGGGCCACCAAGGTCGTCCTGCTCACCGGGTCCATGGGGGCCGCCGCCCGTCGGCAGGCCCTCCTCGACCTGGTCACCGGGGAGGCGGGCCTCGTCATCGGCACGCACGCGCTGATCGAGGACAAGGTCCAGTTCCACGACCTGGGCCTGGTCGTCGTCGACGAGCAGCACCGCTTCGGCGTCGAGCAGCGCGACGCGCTCAGGGGCAAGGGCAAGCAGCCCCCGCACCTCCTGGTCATGACCGCCACGCCCATCCCGCGCACCGTCGCCATGACCGTCTTCGGCGACCTGGAGACCTCCGTCCTCGACCAGCTCCCCGCGGGGCGCTCCCCGATCGCCAGCCATGTCGTCCCCGCCGCCGACAAACCCCACTTCCTCACGCGCGCGTGGGAGCGCGTGCGCGAGGAGGCGGGGAAGGGGCACCAGGCGTACGTGGTCTGCCCGCGCATCGGCGACGAGGAGGACCAGAAGAAGAAGTCCAAGGCGTCCGCCGAGGACGAGGCCGAGAAGCGCCCGCCGCTCGCCGTCCTCGACGTCGCCGAGAAGCTCCGCGCCGGCCCCCTCTCGGGGCTCCGGATCGCCGTCCTGCACGGCCGTATGCACCCGGACGACAAGGACGACGTGATGCGCCGCTTCGCCGCGGGCGAGCTCGACGTCCTCGTCGCCACCACCGTCATCGAGGTCGGCGTCAACGTTCCCAACGCCACCGCGATGGTGATCATGGACGCGGACCGCTTCGGCGTCTCCCAGCTCCACCAGCTCCGCGGCCGCGTCGGCCGCGGCTCCGCCCCCGGTCTCTGCCTCCTCGTCAGCGAGATGCCGGAGGCGAGCCCCGCCCGGCAGCGGCTCAACGCCGTCGCCGCCACCCTCGACGGCTTCGAGCTCTCCCGTATCGACCTCGAACAGCGACGCGAGGGCGACGTCCTCGGCCAGGCCCAGTCAGGCGTCCGCTCCTCGCTGCGGGTGCTCACCGTCATCGACGACGAGGAGGTCATCACCGCCGCCCGCGAGGAGGCCACCGCCCTCGTCCTCGACGACCCGGACCTCACCGCCCAGCCGGGACTCCGCACCGCGCTCGACGCGCTGCTCGACAAGGACCGGGAGGAGTACCTGGAGAAGGGCTGACCGCAAGCCGTCACCAGCGGCCATAAGCTGTTGCGTACGCAATGGGCTATGGAGAACGAGGACACCGATGACCCGCGTGATCGCCGGTACGGCCGGCGGGCGCCGCCTGGCCGTGCCACCAGGCAACGGCACCCGCCCCACCTCCGACCGGGCGCGCGAGGGCCTCTTCTCCACCTGGGAGGCGTTCCACGGCCTCGACGGGTCGCGCGTCGCCGACCTGTACGCGGGCTCCGGCGCCGTCGGCATCGAGGCGCTCTCCCGGGGCGCCGCCCACGCCCTGCTCGTCGAGGCGGACGCGCGCGCCGCGAAGACGATCAGGGACAACGTCCGGTCGATCGGCCTGCCCGGCGCCGAACTCCGTACCGGCAAAGCGGAACAGATCGTGACGGGACCGGCGCCGGCCGAGCCGTACGACCTGGTCTTCCTCGATCCGCCGTACGCGGTCACGGACGCGGAACTCCGCGAGATTCTCCTCACACTGCGCTCGGGGGGCTGGCTGAGCGAGGATGCCCTCGTCACCGTGGAGCGCAGCACCAGAGGCGGAGAATTCGGCTGGCCGGCCGGTTTCGAACCACTGCGGTCCCGTCGCTACGGCGAGGGAACGTTTTGGTACGGTCGCGCCGCCTCTACGTGCGAAGACGCACGATGACCGGACCGGAGAGCGAGGGACCCAAGTTGCGCCGCGCCGTCTGTCCGGGGTCATTCGACCCCATCACCAACGGACACCTCGACATCATCGCCCGCGCCTCCAAGCTGTACGACGTCGTACACGTCGCGGTGATGATCAACCAGTCGAAGAAGGGCCTGTTCACCGTCGACGAGCGGATCGAGCTGATCCGCGAGGTGACCGCCGACTTCGGCAACGTCGAGGTGGAGTCCTTCCACGGGCTGCTCGTCGACTTCTGCAAGCAGCGCGACATCCCCGCCATCGTCAAGGGGCTGCGAGCGGTCAGCGACTTCGACTACGAGCTGCAGATGGCACAGATGAACAACGGCCTCACGGGCGTGGAGACCCTGTTCGTCCCCACCAACCCGACCTACAGCTTCCTCTCCTCCTCGCTGGTCAAGGAGGTCGCCGCCTGGGGCGGCGACGTCTCCCACCTGGTCCCCCCGACCGTCCTTCCCCGGCTGACCGAGCGCCTGGCGCGGAAGTGACGCGCGGCCACCGCCGCTGACGTTCCGTCACCTGGTGTCGGACGGGAGCCGACTGCCCTTACAGTCGTCCCGTCCGTCTCCATCCAGCTGTAGAGAGTGGCGAGCACCCGGTGGACGTACAGAAGAAGCTCGACGAGATCGTCGCGACCGTGCGGGGCGCCCGCTCCATGCCCATGTCGGCGTCCTGTGTGGTCAACCGGGCCGAGCTGCTCGCCCTGCTCGAAGAGGTACGGGAAGCCCTGCCGGGCTCCCTCGCCCAGGCCCAGGAGCTGATCGGCGGCCGGGAGCAGCTGGTCGAGCAGGCCCGCCAAGAGGCCGAGCGGATCATCGAGGCCGCCCACGCCGAGCGGGGCTCGATCGTCTCGGACACCCAGGTCGCCCGGGAGTCGCAGGAGGAGGCCGACCGGATCCTCTCCGAGGCCCGCCGGGAGGCGGAGGAGGTCCGCGCGGAGGCCGACGACTACGTCGACTCCAAGCTCGCCAACTTCGAGGTCGTCCTCAACAAGACGATCGGCTCCGTCGACCGGGGGCGCGAGAAGCTCCTCGGCCGTGGCCCGGGCCTCGACCAGGACGGCTACGCCGACCCGGACGCCCCGGAGTACAGCTCCGACCCGGGGACCCTGATCCAGCGGGCCGACGAGTACGTCGACGCCAAGCTCGGCGCCTTCGAGGCCGTGCTCAGCAAGACCCTGGAGGCCGTCGGCCGCGGCCGGCAGAAGCTGCACGGCCGGATCGCCTCCGACGCCCTCGGCGAGCACATGGTCGCCCAGGACGGTCTCGGCGGCTCCGTGCACACCAGCGACGCCGACTACCTCGCGGGCCTCGCGGAGCTGTCCGACCCGGAGCCGGTCCAGATCCCGGCCCAGCAGCAGCCCCAGCAGCCCCAGCCCGACCCGTACGCGGCGTACCAGCAGGTCCAGCAGCAGCCCGACCCGTACGCCGGCTACCAGCAGCCGCAGCAGGCCGACCCGTACGCCTACCAGCAGCCCGACCCGTACGCCTACCAGCAGCAGGACCCCTACGCGTACCAGCAGCCGGTCCAGCCGGTCCAGCCGCAGCAGGCCGCCGCGCTCGACGAGACCAGCTTCTTCGACACGAGCATGATCGACCTGGAGCAGCTGCGCCGGTACGAACAGGGACACTAGGGGCGCCAGGGCCCGGATTGGGCCCTGGGCGACACGTCCAGTATCCTGGCTCTTCGGTCGCGCGTATGCCCGCGATCCTTGCTGCCCACGTCTCGGCAGCCTCCTCACGACGTGAAACGATCCGAAAGCAGGAAGACCCCTGAGCACGCGCCTCGACCACCGCAACCCCCTCGTGTTCGACACACACGAGCTGGGGCGGCGTCCTGGTGCCCTCCAGCGGATCTCGCGTTCGGTCGAGGCCCCCGGGTACCTGGGCGTCGAAGGAGTGATCGGAGTGCCCGAGGGCGCTCCGGTGGACATCGATCTCCGTCTTGAGTCGGTCATGGAAGGGGTGCTTGTCACAGGCACCGCCCGTGCATCGGCCGAGGGGGAGTGCGTAAGGTGTCTGGAGCCCGTCGAGCTTGATCTCGACGTGGACTTCCAGGAGATGTTCTCGTACCCCGACTCCGACGACCGGGGCCGCTTCAAGGCGGCCGCGGACGACGAAGACGAGGAAGGCGAGGACATGATCCCCCTCGAGGACGGCATGTTCGACCTCGAACCCGTGCTGCGTGATGCGGTGGTGCTCGCACTGCCGATGCAGCCGGTGTGCCGGGAGGACTGTGCGGGTCTGTGTTCCGAGTGTGGAACCAACCTGAACGAGAACCCGGACCACCACCATGAAGCCGTCGACGCTCGTTGGGCGGCACTGCAGGGACTCGCCGGTTCGCTGGGAACCGATGAGAAGGACAACATGAGCGGCAAAGCCTCTGACGGGGACGTCCGAAGCGCCGCCGAGAAGCAGGAGAAGTAGCCGTGGCTGTTCCGAAGCGGAAGATGTCGCGCAGCAACACGCGCCACCGCCGGTCGCAGTGGAAGGCTGCGGTCCCCACCCTGGTTTCGTGTGAGCGTTGCCAGGAGCCGAAGCTGCAGCACATCGCGTGCCCGAGCTGCGGCACCTACAACAAGCGCCAGGTCCTCTCGGTCTGATTGGGCTGGTGAGAGGCGCAATGTCTGAGTCCCGCAAGACGGACGACAAGACGGACCATGCCTCGTCCCACACGCTTCTGGAAGGGCGGCTCGGCTACAAGCTCGAGTCCGCCCTTCTGGTGCGTGCGCTGACCCACCGTTCGTACGCGTACGAGAACGGCGGTCTGCCCACCAACGAGCGGCTGGAGTTCCTCGGGGACTCCGTGCTCGGCCTGGTGGTCACGGACACGCTGTACCGCACCCACCCCGACCTGCCGGAAGGCCAGCTGGCCAAACTGCGGGCCGCGGTGGTCAATTCTCGTGCGCTGGCGGAGGTCAGCCGCGGCCTCGAACTCGGCTCCTTCATCCGGCTCGGCCGGGGCGAAGAGGGCACGGGTGGCCGGGACAAGGCGTCCATCCTCGCCGACACCCTTGAAGCGGTGATCGGCGCGGTCTATCTCGACCAGGGCCTCGACGCGGCGTCCGAGCTGGTGCACCGGCTCTTCGACCCGCTGATCGAGAAGTCCTCGAACCTCGGTGCGGGCCTGGACTGGAAGACCAGTCTCCAGGAGCTCACCGCGGCCGAGGGTCTTGGTGTGCCGGAGTACCTCGTCTCCGAAGAGGGCCCGGACCACGAGAAGACCTTCACTGCTGCCGCCCGCGTCGGTGGTGTCTCGTACGGCACCGGCACCGGCCGCAGCAAGAAGGAAGCGGAACAGCAGGCGGCGGAGTCCGCGTGGCGCGCGATTCGCGCGGCCGCGGACGAACGCACGGCGGCGGCGAAGGCCGTGGCCGAGGCGGGAACGGGAGAGGTCGCCGACCCCTCTCCGACCGTCCACCCGGCGTCGGCCTGACGGCCCGCGCCCACCGCTTCCCGAGAACCCCGCCCCAGGGCGGGGTTCTCGCTTTTCCGGACGCGTACGGCCGGGCGCGTCCGGCCGGTAGGGTTGAACCGCTGTCGAAGACGTCCCGAGGAGTCCCGTGCCCGAGCTGCCCGAGGTCGAGGTCGTCCGGCGCGGTCTGGAGCGCTGGGTCGCCGGCCGGACCGTGGCCGAGGTCGAGGTGCTGCACCCGAGGGCCGTACGGCGCCATCCGGCGGGCGGCGCGGACTTCGCGGCCCGGCTGAAGGGGCAGCGGTTCGAGGTGCCGCGCCGACGCGGCAAGTACCTCTGGCTGCCGCTGGCCGACACCGGGACCTCCGTCCTCGGACACCTCGGCATGAGCGGGCAGCTGCTCGTCAAGGCCGAGGACGCCGTCGACGAGAAGCACCTCCGGATCCGGATCCGCTTCACCGCATCCGACAGCGACCTCGCCGCGGGCGTCGTCGGCACCGAGCTCCGCTTCGTGGACCAGCGCACCTTCGGCGGGCTCTCGCTCCACGACCAGACCCCGGACGGGCTGCCGGACGTCATCGGGCACATCGCCCGCGACCCGCTGGACCCCGCCTTCGACGACGCCGTCTTCTTCGCCGCGCTGCGCCTGCGCCGTACGACCGTCAAGCGGGCGCTCCTCGACCAGTCGCTGATCAGCGGCGTCGGCAACATCTACGCCGACGAGGCGCTCTGGCGGTCCCGGCTGCACTACGACCGGCCGACCGCCACCCTGACGCGGCCGCGCGCGGCCGAGCTCCTCGGACACGTCAGGGACGTGATGAACGAGGCGCTCGCCGTCGGCGGCACCAGCTTCGACAGCCTGTACGTGAACGTCAACGGCGAGTCCGGCTACTTCGACCGCTCCCTCGACGCCTACGGGCGGGAGGACGAGCCCTGCCGCCGCTGCGGTACGCCGATGCGGCGGCGGGCCTGGATGAACCGCTCCAGCTACTTCTGCCCCCGCTGCCAGCGCCCGCCGCGCGTGACGGTGTGACGGCCGTGACGAGGCACGGGGCCCAGCCGACGACCGGCGCCGCGCGTCAGCCGGTGGCCGGGGCCGCGCGCTCCGCGTCGTAGCTCTCCCGGGCCGCCTCCACCTGGGGCATCCGGCCCTCCACCAGCTCGATCAGGCCGATCAGCCGCTCCGCGACCTCGCGGCCGAGCGGGGTGAGCTGGTAGTCGACCCGCGGCGGGTTCACGGGCTGCGCCTCGCGGTGGACGAGACCGTCGCGCTCCAGCGCCTGCAGGGTCTGCGACAGCATCTTCTCGCTCACGCCGTCGATCCGCCGCCGCAGCTCGTTGAAGCGGAACGAGCCGTCGTGCAGCGCGCCCAGCGTCAGGCTGCCCCAGCGGCCCGTCACGTGCTCGAGCGTTCCGCGCGAGGGACACGCCCGCGCGAACACGTCATAGGCGAGGTCGTCCGTCATGGCCTCCACCGTACTCCCGCGCAGCGCTCGCTTCTAGGCATGCGCCCTCTGGCCGGAAGCGCTTTCGACTGGTTAGCGTTCCTCGGTCTCACGGCCCTGGGCCCTACGGGCTCAGTAGCCGAAGTTCTGCGTCCACCAGGGGCCGCCGTCGCCGAAGTGGACGCCGACGCCGAGGGTCGTGAAGTCGCAGTTCAGGATGTTGGCGCGGTGGCCGTCGCTGTTCATCCAGGAGTCCATCACCGCCGCCGCGTCGGCCTGGCCGCGGGCGATGTTCTCGCCGCCCAGACCCGAGACGCCCGCCTTCTCCGCGCGCTCCCACGGCGTGGCCCCGTCCGGGTCCGTGTGGTCGAAGAAGCCGCGGGCCGCCATGTCCGCGCTGAACGCCCCGGCCAGTGCCGCGAGTCCCGCGCTCGCGTTCACCGGCGAGCAGCCCACCTGGGCGCGCTCGACGTTGACCAGCCGGAGCACCTCGGCCTCGGCGGCCCCGCTCCGGTTCGCGGTGGAAGCGGCCTGGGTCTTCTCGACCGGAGCCTCGGTCGTCGGGGCAGGCTTCGGCGCGGGGGCCTCGGTGGAGGGCGGGGCGGTGATCCTCGGCTTCGCGGGCACGGTCGGCGCGGGCTTGGTGGCCGCCGGCTTCGTCGGGGTCGGCTTCGGCGGAGTCGGCTTCGGGGTCGCCTTCGGCGTCGCCTTGGGGCTGGGCTTCTTCGACGGGGTGGCCGAGGGCGAGGCCGTCCTGCCACTGGTCGTACCCGTACTCGTTCCCGCGCTCTTGCCGGGGTCGACGAAGATCGAGTCGCCCGCCGGGGTCTGAGTGGCCCCGCCCTGCGTCGTCAGCTGCGGGGCCTGCCGGGACTCGCTCGGCCGCTCGCTCGTGCCGGTGCTGCCGACCGTGAACGTGTCCCCGCCCGGCAGCAGGCCGGAGGCGACGGCGACGGCGCCCAACGCGACCGCCGCGGAGGCGCCGAGCAGGCCGGTGCGCACGGGCCGCCGCTTGCCGCGGGCACCCCGGTGCAAGCGGTCCGTACCGGCCGCGTAGTCTTCTGCGGCGGGTGCGGCTCCGGCGCGACGGTGGCGTCCCATCTGCTCTGCCTTCCTCTGCTGGTTCTGCTGGCCTTTGCTGATCTTTGCTGTCGGTACCGTTCTGGACCGTCGGCTCGAACAGCGCGCGCCCGAACGGGTGAGGCGTGTTCGGTCGGGACTGTAGTCCATGTGTGGCCGGGGTGATGTGCTGATCTGGCATTCCGCCCGTTAGCGTGCAGTCATGAGCGACGATGTGCGGATGACCGCCTGGGTACGCGGGCGAGTACAGGGAGTGGGCTTTCGCTGGTTCACCAGGGCAAACGCTTTGGAGATCGGCGGTCTGGTGGGCTTCGCCCTGAACCTCGACGACGGCCGCGTGCAGGTGGTGGCCGAAGGGCCGCGTGAGAATTGCCACCGTCTGCTCGCCTGGCTCCGGTCCTCCGACACACCCGGCCGCGTGGACGGAGTCACTGAGATCTGGGCCACCCCGCGGGGCGGCTACGACGGCTTCGCCATCCGCTGAGGCGCCCGCGCCGACCCCTCGGCCCGGTGACTCGGAGAGGTGCCGCGCGGACGCGCCGTAACAGGCGCGTGAGGGGGAAAGCCCCTGGTGGTTGCCAAGAAGCGTCCGTCGTGGAAGGCTGCCCGACAAGGATGATCGCGACGCCCTGAGGCACCGAGTCTGCGAGGCCCCGCCGCCCACCGGGCGGCCCTGGACTCCTCGGTCGCCCCTTCGAACGGGGCGTGATCGTGTTGACCGTCAAACTTTTTGGTGAGACTCTGGAAGCCCCGCGCACCTTAGCTGTTTGGCAGTGGAACCGGCACGACAAGCAGTACTGCCGAGCACCGCGGGTGCGAAATCCCTCACGACCCAACCGCTTCGGTCGGTCACTCATTGTGGAGGACCATCCATCATGGCAAAGGCGCTTCTCGGTTACGTCGGCGGCTCCGACCCGCGACTCCTCGCCGAGATGCGACGGCTTCAGCAGCGCGTCCAGGACCTCGAATCCGAGCTGGTACGGATCCAGTCCGAGAACGACACGCTCGCCGCGGCCGCCGCTCATCACCAGGGAGAGTCGCTGCTGAACAGCATCGATCTCGACGTACCCCAGGCGGAGCCTGCGCTCACCTGACAACCCAGCCCCGAGGGGCCAGGTGGGAAACACTCACGCCGGCACAGCCGACCGGGAGATCCACTGGGACATCCATGTCGGTACGGCTGGACATGCAAGGGGCGCTTCGGCGTCCCTTCTCTCTTTCCCCACCGCTTCACCCCCCGTTTCCCCCTCGTCCCACCCTTCCTCACCCGGGGATCTGCCCTGCGCCTCCGCGGGCGAAACGCGCGGGCCCGGTAGAGTCGTATGGGTGCACCTCAAGGCCTTGACGCTCCGCGGATTCAAGTCGTTCGCCTCGGCCACCACCCTGCGGTTCGAACCCGGGATCACCTGTGTCGTGGGCCCCAACGGATCGGGCAAGTCCAACGTCGTGGACGCGCTCTCCTGGGTCATGGGCGAGCAGGGCGCCAAGTCGCTGCGCGGCGGCAAGATGGAGGACGTCATCTTCGCCGGCACGACCGGGCGCCCGCCGCTCGGCCGCGCCGAGGTCTCGCTCACCATCGACAACTCCGACGGCGCGCTGCCCATCGACTACGCCGAGGTCACCCTCACCCGCATCATGTTCCGCGGCGGCAGCAGCGAGTACCAGATCAACGGCGACACCTGCCGGCTGCTCGACTTCCAGGACCTGCTCTCCGACTCCGGCATCGGCCGCGAGATGCACGTCATCGTCGGCCAGGGACAGCTCGACTCGGTGCTGCACGCCGACCCGATGGGCCGCCGCGCCTTCATCGAGGAGGCCGCCGGCGTCCTCAAGCACCGCAAGCGCAAGGAGAAGGCGCTGCGGAAACTGGACGCGATGCGGGCCAACCTCGCGCGCGTGCAGGACCTCACCGACGAACTCCGCCGCCAGCTCAAGCCCCTCGGCCGGCAGGCCGCCGTCGCCCGCCGCGCCGTCGTCATCCAGGCCGACCTGCGCGACGCACGGCTCCGCCTTCTCGCCGACGACCTCGTCCACCTTCAGCGGGCCCTCACGGCAGAGGTGGCCGACGAGGCTGCCCTGCTCGCCCGCAAGGAGGCCACCGAGACCGAGCTGCGCGCCGCGCTCGCCCGGGAGGCCGAGCTCGAGGCGGAGGCACGCGCCCTCGTGCCCCGCCTGGAGCGCGCCCAGCAGAACTGGTACGCCCTCTCCCAGCTCGCCGAACGCGTCCGCGGCACCGTCTCCCTCGCCGACGCGCGCGTGAAGAGCGCCACCGCGGCGCCCGCGGAGGAACGCCGCGGCCGCGACCCGGAGGACCTGGAGCGGGAGGCGGCCCGCGTCCGCGAACAGGAGGCGGAGCTCGAAGCCGCCCTGGAGGCGGCCGAGCGGGCCCTCGAGGACACCGTCGCCCACCGCGCCGAGCTCGAACAGGCGCTGGCGGCCGAGGAGCGCCGCCTCAAGGACCTCGCCCGCGCCCGCGCCGACCGGCGCGAGGGCCTCGCCCGCCTCCACGGCCAGGTCAACGCGGCCCGCTCGCGCGCCGCCTCCGCCCAGGCCGAGATCGACCGCCTCGCCGCCGCACGCGACGAGGCGGGGGAACGGGCGGCCACCGCCCAGGAGGAGTACGAGCAGCTCCGGACGGAGGTCGAGGGACTCGAAGCGGCGGACACCGAACACGGCGAGCGGTACGAGGTCGCCCGCCGCGAACTCGCCGATGCCGAGACCGCGTCGAGCGCCGCCCGCGAGGCCGCCGACGCCGCCGAACGCCGCCGCGCCGCGACCCGGGCCCGGCACGACACCCTCGCCCTCGGCCTGCGCCGCAAGGACGGCACGGGCGCGCTGCTCGCCGCGGGGCTCGGCGGACTCCTCGGCCCGGCGGCCGAACTCCTCACCGTCACCCCCGGATACGAGATCCCCGTCGCCGCCGCACTCGGCGCCGCCGCCGACGCGGTCGCCGCCACCGGACCCTCCGCCGCCGCCGAAGCCCTCCGTCTGCTGCGCAAGCAGGACGCGGGCCGCGTCTCCCTGCTCCTGACCGGAGCCCCGGAGCCGGACCCGGCACCGGCGGCCGAGGGCCGCCCGTACGCCGCCGACCTCGTGCGAGGTCCCGCCGAACTCATGGGCGCCGTCCGCCGGTTGCTCGCCGGATTCGTGGTCGTCGGGGACCTGGACGAGGCCGCCGAACTGGTCAGGGCCCGGCCCGGACTGATCGCCGTCACCGCCCAGGGCGACCTGTTCGGGGCGCACTTCGCGCAGGGCGGCTCGGCGGGCGCCCCCAGCCTCCTCGAAGTCCAGGCCTCGGTGGCGGAGGCCGCCGCCGAGCTCGAAGAGCTGGGCGTGCTCTGCGAGGAGTTGGCGGCGGCCCGGGGCGAGGCCGACGAGCGGCGCCGTACCGCCGCCGCGTTCGTCGAGGAGCTCGACACCCGCCGCCGTACCGCCGAGCGCGAGAAGTCGGCCGTCGCCAAGGAGCTCGGGCGGCTCGCCGGGCAGGCCAGGGGAGCGGCGGGGGAGGCGGAACGGACCGCGGCGGCGGCCGCCCGCGCCCAGGAGGCCCTGGAGAAGGCCACCGCCGAGGCGGAGGAGCTGGCCGAACGGCTCCTGGTGGCCCAGGAGGCCGCCGACTTCGGGGACGGCGAGGACGGCGAACCCGACAGCGCCACCCGCGACCGGCTCGCGATCGACGGCTCCAACGCGCGCCAGACCGAGATGGAGGCGCGGCTCCAGGTCCGTACCCATGAGGAGCGGGTCAAGGCACTCGCCGGGCGGGCCGACTCGCTCGACCGGGCCGCCCGCGCCGAACGGGAGGCACGCGCGCGTGCCGAGCAGCGCCGGGCCCGGCTGCGCCACGAGGAACGGGTCGCGGGCGCGGTCGCCGCCGGCGCCCGGGAGCTCCTGGCCCATGTCGAGGTCTCGCTGGTCCGCGCCGAGCGGGAGCGGGTCGCGGCCCAGGCGGCACGCGCCGACCGGGAGCAGGGCCTCACGGCGGCCCGGGCCCGGGGCCGGGACCTCAAGGCGGAGCTCGACAAGCTGACCGACTCCGTCCACCGGGGCGAGGTCCTCGGCGCCGAGAAGCGGCTGCGGATCGAGCAGCTGGAGGCGAAGGCGCTGGAGGAGTTCGGCGTGGAGGCGACCGACCTGGTCGCCGAGTACGGCCCGGACCAGCCCGTGCCCCCGTCGCCCGCGGCCGAGGGCGAGGGCGAGCACATCGGTGACGCGGCCGGCGGTGACACGGCCGTGCCCCGCCCCTTCGTCCGTTCGGAGCAGGAGAAGCGGCTCAAGGCCGCCGAACGGGCGTACCACCAGCTCGGCAAGGTCAATCCGCTGGCCCTGGAGGAGTTCGCGGCCCTGGAGGAGCGGCACCGGTTCCTCTCGGAGCAGCTGGAGGACCTGAAGAAGACCAGGACCGACCTGCTTCAGGTCGTGAAGGAGGTCGACCTGCGGGTCGAGCAGGTCTTCACCGACGCGTACCGGGACACGGCCCGGGAGTTCGAGGGCGTCTTCTCGCGGCTCTTCCCGGGCGGCGAGGGCCGGCTGGTCCTCACCGACCCGGACGACATGCTCGCCACCGGCGTCGAGGTGGAGGCCCGTCCGCCGGGCAAGAAGGTCAAACGCCTTTCGCTGCTCTCGGGCGGTGAGCGCTCACTCACGGCCGTGGCGCTGCTCGTCTCGATCTTCAAGGCGCGGCCGAGCCCGTTCTACGTGATGGACGAGGTCGAGGCGGCGCTCGACGACACCAACCTCCAGCGGCTGATCCTGCTCATGCGGGAGCTCCAGGAGTCCTCCCAGCTGATCGTGATCACGCACCAGAAGCGGACGATGGAGGTCGCGGACGCGCTGTACGGCGTATCCATGCAGGGCGACGGCGTCTCGAAGGTCATCAGTCAGCGGCTCCGCTGAGCATTCGTTCAAGTGTTGAACTCAAGAGGCTTTGCTGTGCTCTAAAAGTCACATGACATCGACTATTGACTTCGAAACTTGAAGGCATAGTCTCTGCAACGTTGCTTTAACCTTCACGTGGTGGGCGGCGTGAAGTTGTGCGCCACTGGAAGGGCTTTCCCCCCACCGAGGAGTCCATGTGACCAGTACCGCGCAGGCGCCCACGCCGCCGCCTTCCGAAGGCCGAGCCGCCCACCCGGACCACCTCGGCCACGTCATCTTCATCACGGCCTCCGCCGCGATGGGCGGATTCCTCTTCGGATACGACAGCTCCGTCATCAACGGCGCCGTCGAGGCGATCCGCGACCGCTACGACATCGGCTCCGGCACCCTCGCCCAGGTCATCGCCGTCGCCCTGATCGGCTGCGCCATCGGTGCCGCCACCGCCGGCCGGATCGCCGACCGCATCGGCCGCATCCGCTGCATGCAGATCTCCGCCGCGCTCTTCGCCATCAGCGCCGTGGGCTCCGCGCTGCCCTTCGCGCTCTGGGACCTGGCTCTCTGGCGGGTCATCGGCGGCTTCGCCATCGGCATGGCCTCGGTGATCGGCCCCGCGTACATCGCCGAGGTCGCCCCCGCCGCCTACCGCGGCCGTCTCGGCTCCTTCCAGCAGGCCGCGATCGTCATCGGCATCGCCATCTCCCAGCTGGTCAACTACGGCATCCTCCAGCTCGCCGACGGCGACCAGCGCGGCGAGATCGGCGGCCTGGAGGCCTGGCAGTGGATGCTCGGCGTGATGGTCGTGCCCGCGCTCCTCTACGGCCTGCTCTCCTTCGCCATCCCCGAGTCCCCGCGCTTCCTCATCTCCGTCGGGAAGACCGACCGGGCCAAGGAGGTGCTCGCCGAGGTCGAGGGCCACGGCGTCGACCTCGACCGCCGCGTCGCCGAGATCGACCGGGCCATGCGCAGCGAGCACAAGTCCACCTTCAAGGACCTGCTCGTCGCCGGCGGCCGCTTCAAGCTGCTGCCCATCGTCTGGGTCGGCATCGGACTCTCGGTCTTCCAGCAGCTCGTCGGCATCAACGTCGCGTTCTACTACTCCGCGACCCTCTGGCAGTCCGTCGGCATCGACCCGTCGAGCTCGTTCTTCTACTCGTTCACCACGTCGATCATCAACATCATCGGCACCGTGATCGCGATGGTCCTGGTCGACCGGGTCGGCCGCAAGCCGCTCGCCCTCGTCGGCTCCGTCGGCATGGCGATCGCCCTCGCCTTCGAGGCCTGGGCCTTCTCCGCCGACCTCGTCGACGGCAAGCTCCCCGAGACCCAGGGCGTCGTGGCGCTCGTCGCCGCCCATGTCTTCGTGCTCTTCTTCGCCCTCTCGTGGGGCGTGGTGGTCTGGGTCTTCCTCGGCGAGATGTTCCCCAACCGGATCCGCGCCGCCGCCCTCGGCGTCGCCGCCTCCGCCCAGTGGATCGCCAACTGGGCCATCACCGCCAGCTTCCCGTCCCTCGCGGACTGGAACCTCTCCGGCACGTACGTCATCTACACGGTCTTCGCCGTGCTCTCGATCCCCTTCGTGCTCAGGTACGTCAAGGAGACCAAGGGCAAGGCGTTGGAGGAGATGGGCTAACCCCCGCTGCCCCGCTCCTCGCGACGACTGCCCCGGCCGAGCTCACGCCTTCAGCCGGGGCAGTACGCCGTCGCAGAACAGCCGCAGGCTCCGCCAGCCCTCCTCGACCGGCATCCCGCCGCACAGCGGATGCAGCACCAGGCTCTCCAGGCCGAGGGCCGAGCACTCCTCAGGGGTGACGACCCGGTACACCCCCTCCGCCCGCAGCTCCGCCACCGTCGTCGCCGTCGACCGCACCGCCGAGCGGATGTCCTTCGACTGCCAGGACGCGTACGTCCGTGCCTCGTGCAGGAAGTGCTCCCCGTGCTCCGCCCACGTCCGGTCCGGGTCCTCCGACAGGTGCAGCAGCGGCGTCTCCTCGGCCGGCATCATCGTCCACCCCTCCGTGCCGTACTCGGCGCACCGCTCCCGGTAGTACGCGTCGAGCTCCGGCAGATGCGCGCTCGGGAAGAACGGCAGCCCCAGCCGGGCCGCCCGCCGCGCCGCCGCCCGCGACGAACCGCCGACGAGCAGCAGCGGATGCGGCCGGGTGAAGGGCCGCGGGGTGACCCGCACCGTACGGCCCTGATACGCGAACGGCTCCCCGGTCCAGGCCGTCAGCAGGGTCTCCAGGAGCAGGTCCTGGAGCTTGCCGCGCCGGCCCCAGTCGACCCCGCGCTCCTCGTACTCCTCCGGCCGGTAGCCGATCCCCGCCACCGTCACCAGACGGCCCCCGCTCAGCAGGTCCAGGACCGCGATGTCCTCCGCGAGCCGCAGCGGATCGTGCAGCGGCCCGATGATCGCCGAGACGGTGACCGCGATCCTCTCCGTCGCGCCGAAGACGGCGCCGGCGAAGGCGAAGGGGGAGGGCAGCCAGTTGTTCGCCACCCCGTGGTGCTCCTCGGTCTGGACCGTGTCGACCCCGTGGGTGTCGGCGTACGCGGCCATGGCGAGGGCGGCCCGGTAGCGCTCCGAGAGGGATTCCGGGGTCGCGCGGGGATCGACGAGGTTGAACCGTACGACGCTGAACGGCATGGAAGGTCCCCCTCCGCGGGTGGGATACCGGCGAAGGGGGACGTTATCTGACGTGGCGTCAGATGGAAACGGTCTCGCGGACGTCGACCCGCTCCGCGGGGACCTTCTCGGGCGTACGCGGAAGGACCGCGTACAGCGCACCGGCCACCACGATCGTCGCCGCCCAGCCCAGACCGTTCTCACCGATCCAGGAGGAGGCGAGCGGACCGGCGAACCAGTCGACCTTCGTGAACAGCAGGCCCGCGAGCAGCGCCACCGCCCAGGCCGTCATCGCCTGCCAGGCGAAACCGCCCCGGTACCAGTAGGCGCTGGTCCTGGTGGTGTCCATGAGCGCCACCGCGTCGTACGACCGACGCCGCAGCATGTCCACGCCGAAGACCCCGATCCACGCCGAGAACGCCACCGCGAGCAGCGTCAGGAACGAGATGAACGAGCCGATGAAACTGGTCGCCACCACCATCAGGAGGAAACCGAAGACCAGGCTGATCACCGCGTTCACGCTGACCGCCGCCGCCCGCGACACCTTGATGCCCAGGGTCTGCGCGGTGAACCCGGCCGAGTACATCGACATCGAGTTGATCAGCAGCATGCCGAGCAGGGCGATCACCAGGTACGGCACCGAGATCCACATCGGCAGCAGCTCACCGATGAACGAGACCGGGTCCTGCGCCGAGGCCAGGTCCGGCGTCGACACCGCCATCACCGCGCCCATCAGCACCATCGGCAGGACGACGATCCCGGCGCCGCCGACCGTCGAGCCCACCATCGCCCTCGACGAGGCCGTACGGGGCAGATAGCGGGTGAAGTCGGGGCCCGAGGGGACCCAGCTGATGCCACCCGCCGCGATCGTGCCGATGCCCGCGACCATCATCGCCGTCGAGCCGGCCGGCTTGGCGAAGACCGCCGACCAGTCGGTGTTCGCCACCAGGTAGACCAGGACGAGGACCGAGAAGGCGCCGAAGAGGTACGTGGACCACTTGCTGCACACCCGCAGCGCGTTGATGCCGAGACCCGAGACGAGGAAGGTGCAGGTGACGAAGAGCAGCAGCGTCACCACGATGAGGGGCGTGTTCGACTTCACGCCGAAGAGCAGGTCGAGGACGGTCAGCACCGCGTAGGCACCGGTCACCGCGTTGATGGTCTCCCAGCCCCAGCGGGCCACCCAGATCAGCGCACCCGGGAAAAGGTTTCCGCGCTGACCGAACACGGCCCGTGACAGCGCCATCCCCGGCGCCCCGCCCCGCTTGCCCGCGATCGAGATCACACCGACGATCCCGTACGAGAGGACGGGCGCGGCGACCGCCACGGCCAGGACCTGCCAGAAGTTCAGGCCGTTGAAGACGATCAGACCGGCGCCCATCGTGAGCAACAGCACACTGATGTTCGCGGCGACCCAGGTCGGGAAGAGCTCGCGGACACGGCCGGTCCGCTCGGCGTCGGGGACGGGTTCGAGACCGCGGGTCTCCATGGCGCCGTCGTGCGTCGCGCCTGCGGCTTCGGAGGCGTCGTGGGGCATGGGGGTACTCCGTACAGATGTGGGGGGACCCACCCAGCGTACGTGCTCCGTATCCGGTCGCCTCTTGGCCGATACTGAGGAGGTTATGGAACTCATCCTTGCTGTAGTCATCGCTCTGGTCGTCGCGGTCGCCGTGACGAGCGGGCTCGTGATCAGCGGTCGCAAGAAGAAGCAGCTGCCGCCGGCCGAGCCGCCGTCCACCACGCCGACCATCACCGCTCCGCCCGCCGAACCGCACGTCGGCGAGGAGGCGGAGACGCCGCGGGAGGAACCACGCCGCACGGTCGAGGAGGTCACGCTCCCCGCCGATGAGGCGGTCGGGACGCCGGTCGCCGTCGAGGACCCCGTCGTCGCCGAGCCCGCGGCCCCCGAGATCGAGATCCCGGAGCCCACCGCCGGCCGTCTCGTACGGCTCAGGGCCCGGCTCGCCCGTTCCCAGAACTCGCTCGGCAAGGGGCTGCTCACGCTCCTGTCGCGCGAGCACCTCGACGAGGACACCTGGGAGGAGATCGAGGAGACCCTCCTCACCGCCGACGTCGGCGTCGCCCCCACCCAGGAGCTCGTCGAGCGGCTCCGCGAGCGGGTCAGGGTGCTCGGCACCCGCACCCCGGAGGAGCTGCGCGGTCTGCTCCGCGAGGAGCTCGTCACGCTCCTCGGCCCCGAGCTCGACCGCACGGTGCACACCGAGAGCCCCACCGACGTCCCCGGCGTCGTCATGGTCGTCGGCGTCAACGGCACCGGCAAGACCACCACCACCGGCAAGCTGGCCCGCGTCCTCGTCGCCGACGGCAAGTCCGTCGTCCTCGGCGCCGCCGACACCTTCCGCGCCGCCGCCGCCGACCAGCTCCAGACCTGGGGCGAGCGCGTCGGCGCCCGGACCATCCGCGGCCCGGAGGGCGGCGACCCGGCGTCGATCGCCTTCGACGCCGTCAAGGAGGGCATCGCGGAGGGCGCCGACGTCGTCCTCATCGACACCGCCGGCCGGCTCCACACCAAGACCGGCCTCATGGACGAGCTCGGCAAGGTCAAGCGCGTCGTCGAGAAGCACGGCCCGCTCGACGAGATCCTTCTCGTCCTCGACGCCACCACCGGCCAGAACGGCCTGATCCAGGCTCGCGTCTTCGCCGAGGTCGTCGACATCACCGGCATCGTGCTCACCAAGCTCGACGGCACCGCCAAGGGCGGCATCGTCGTCGCGGTCCAGCGCGAGCTGGGCGTCCCGGTCAAGCTGATCGGCCTGGGCGAGGGCCCGGACGACCTGGCCCCCTTCGAGCCGGGCGCCTTCGTCGACGCCCTGATCGGCGACTGACCCGCCGTCCACGCACACGCGTGAGGGCCCCCGCCACCATCCGGTGGCGGGGGCCCTCACGCGTGTCCCGTGCCCTTAGAAGTGCGTCCGGTGGCAGATGTACGCCAGGGTGCCGAGGAGCAGCCGCGCCTGCGGCGGCGCGCCCGCCGTGTCAAGGGTCGGGGGCCTCAGCCAGCGCACCGGACCGAGCCCGCCCAGGTCGGACGGGGGAGCGGTGATGTGGCTGCCGGGACCCAGGCAGTGCAGGTCCAGATCGGCGTCGTCCCAGCCCATCCGGTACAGCAGCCGCGGCAGCTCCGCCGCCGCCCCCGGCGCCACGAAGAACCGGGCCCGCCCGGTCGGCGTCGCGCACACCGGACCCAGCGGCAGCCCCATGCGCTCGAGCCGCACGAGCGCCCGCCGGCCCGCGGCCTCCGCGACCTCGATGACGTCGAAGGCCTTGCCCACCGGCAGCAGCAGCGCCGCGCCGGGGAACTCCGACCACGCCTTGGCCGCGTCGTCGAGGCCGGCGCCCGCAGGGACCGGCTCCGCGAAGGAGAGGGGGTGCGCGCCCGGGGCCGTACACGCCGGATCACCGCAGGAGCACTGGCCGGAGACGGCCCGCGCGCCGGGAACGACGTCCCAGCCCCACAGCCCGGTGTACTCGGCCACCGCTGTGCACTCCGTGGTGCGTACGCGGCGGCGTGCGCCGGACCGCATCTCACGAATGCCGATCGTGAAACCCATGCCCCCTCCAACGGGTCGAGCGCGCCGGTGGTTACGAGCCGGAGCACGGTCGTCACCCTTCGTCACGGTCCGTCGCCGAAAGTGTCGCGCGGTCGTGCGTGGGGTGGTGCGGGCCGGTGCGCGCGCCTCTCCGCGCATCCGTCCGCCGACTCCGGTTCGTCGCATGTCAAGTGAATCGTGTTCCACGGGCGGCGAGTTCATTCGAAGGGGTGGCGAATGGTGGCGTTTCTTGAATCGCCCTCGTAGAGGGGTGATCGTAGGATTACTTTCGGTACTCGAAACCAGGGGCCGCTGACGCACGCGGGTATGCCGGAGGCAACCCGGTTTCCAGTTCGAAGGAGTGCGAACGCCGGACGGGTGCCGCAGGACGCGGCATTCTGATAGGGGTTCGTAGGACAGGCAATCAGGTGGATGGGGGCGTTCCAGTGGGCGGCAACGGCGCAGACGGTACGACTGCCGGCAAGCGCCCGAACGAGCAGCTGGGCTCGTGGTTCGTGCGCAGCGGCTGGTCCAAGGGCGAACTCGCGCGGCAGGTGAACCGCAGGGCGCGCCAGATGGGCGCGCACCACATCTCCACCGACACCTCGCGGGTGCGCCGCTGGCTCGACGGCGAGCAGCCGCGCGAGCCCATCCCCCGCATCCTCTCCGAGCTGTTCTCGGAGCGCTTCGGCTCCGTCGTCGCCGTCGAGGACCTCGGCCTGCGCACCGCCCACCAGTCGCCCTCCGTCTCCGGGGTCGACCTGCCCTGGGCCGGGCCGCAGACCGTCGCCCTGCTCAGCGAGTTCTCCCGCAGCGACCTCATGCTCGCCCGCCGGGGCTTCCTCGGCTCCTCCCTGTCGCTCGCCGCGGGACCCGCCCTCATCGAACCGATGCAGCGCTGGCTCGTCCCCACCCCCACCGGCGACGTCGAGCGGCCCGACGCCCTCGCCGACGCCCGCCGCCCCAACCGGCTCTCCGAGATCGAACTCGACCTCCTGGAGTCCACCACCGCCATGTTCCGCAAGTGGGACGCCCAGTGCGGCGGCGGACTGCGCCGCAAGGCCGTCGTCGGCCAGCTCCACGAGGTCACCGACCTGCTCCAGGAGCCCCAGCCCGCCGCCACCGCCAAGCGCCTCTTCACCTGCGCCGCCGAACTCGCCGAACTGGCCGGGTGGATGAGCTACGACGTCGGTCTCCAGCCCACCGCCCAGAAGTACTTCGTCCTCGCCCTGCACGCGGCCAAGGAAGCCGGCGACAAGCCCCTCGGCTCGTACATCCTCTCCTCGATGAGCCGTCAGATGATCCACCTCGGCCGGCCCGACGACGCCCTCGAACTCATCCACCTCGCCCAGTACGGCAGTCGAGACTGCGCCACCCCGCGCACCCAGGCCATGCTGTATGCGATGGAGGCCCGCGCCTACGCCAACATGGGCCAGCCGTCCAAGTGCAAGCGGGCCGTCCGGATGGCCGAGGACACCTTCGCGGACGTCGGCCTCGACGGCGAGCCCGAGCCCGACTGGATCGGCTTCTTCTCCGAGGCCGAGCTCAACGGCGAGAACTCCCACTCCTACCGCGACCTCGCCTATGTCGCCGGGCGCTCCCCGACCTACGCCTCGCTCGCCGAACCCGTCATGGAACGGGCCGTCGAGCTCTTCGGGAAGGACCCCGACCACCAGCGGTCGTACGCGCTGAACCTCATCGGGATGGCCACCGTCCACCTCCTCAAGCGCGAGCCCGAGCAGTCCGTCGTCCTCGCGGAGAAGGCCCTCGTGGTGGCCAGGAGCATCCGCTCCGAGCGGGTCAACACCAGGCTCCGCAAGACCGTCGACCAGGCAGCCCGCAACTACAGCGACGTCGCCGAGGTCGTCCAGCTCACCGACCGGCTCACCCAGCTGCTGCCCGAGGCCGCCGAAGCGGTCTGACCCCGGCCCGCGAGCCCTCCGGCCCCCGCACCCGCGAGCCCCGCCCCCCGCACCAGCGAGGCCCCCGTACCCCGGCCGCGCCAGACGTCCCGTACTGCCCGACTCGGCTCCCCCGCCGCAAGGACACACGGACGCCAGGCGCGGCCGGTCTGTCGTCGCGCGGAGCGTACGCCCGGCACCTCCTCGTGATCCCGGCGTTCACGGCCACGTAACACGCCCCACCCCTTCGTCACCGCTCCGAAACATCGAGCGGCATCGGCGGAAACCGCGCTGCGCGAATCTCTGGCCCATAACCGGCCACCCTCACGGCCGCCGCTCTCTCCGGCCCCGCCCCGCACAGGCCGTACCGACGACGAGGAGACGCCGATGGCACCAGCCATCACGACCCTGGCAGCAGACGCCCCCGAGCTGTCCGCCGCCAACACCGGGTTCATGCTCATCTGCTCCGCCCTGGTCATGCTGATGACCCCGGCACTCGCCTTCTTCTACGGAGGCATGGTCCGCGTCAAGTCCACCCTGAACATGCTGATGATGAGCTTCATCAGCCTCGGGATCGTCACGATCCTGTGGGTGCTCTTCGGCTTCAGCCTCGCCTTCGGCACCGACGTCGGCTCGATCATCGGCTGGTCCTCCGACTACGTCGGCCTCAGCGGCATCGGCGTCACCGAACTCTGGGACGGCTACACCATCCCGGTGTACGTCTTCGCCGTCTTCCAGCTGATGTTCGCCGTCCTCACCCCGGCCCTGATCAGCGGCGCCCTCGCCGACCGCGTCAAGTTCACCGCCTGGGCCCTCTTCATCGCCCTCTGGGTCACCGTCGTCTACTTCCCCGTCGCCCACTGGGTCTGGGGCTCCGGCGGCTGGCTCTTCGAGATGGGCGTCATCGACTTCGCCGGCGGTACGGCGGTCCACATCAACGCCGGTGCCGCCGCCCTCGGCGTGATCCTCGTCATCGGCAAGCGCGTCGGCTTCAAGAAGGACCCGATGCGCCCGCACAGCCTCCCGCTGGTCATGCTCGGCGCCGGACTCCTCTGGTTCGGCTGGTTCGGCTTCAACGCCGGCTCCTGGCTCGGCAACGACGACGGCGTCGGCGCCGTGATGTTCGTCAACACCCAGGTCGCCACCGCCGCCGCCATGCTCGCCTGGCTCGCCTACGAGAAGATCCGCCACGGCTCCTTCACCACCCTCGGCGCAGCCTCCGGCGCGGTCGCCGGCCTCGTCGCCATCACCCCGGCCGGCGGCGCCGTCAGCCCGCTCGGCGCGATCGCCGTCGGCGCCATCGCCGGCCTCGTCTGCGCCATGGCCGTCGGCCTCAAGTACAAGTTCGGCTACGACGACTCCCTCGACGTCATCGGCGTCCACCTCGTCGGCGGCGTCATCGGCTCCCTCCTCGTCGGCCTCTTCGCCACCGGCGGCGTCCAGTCCGACGTCAAGGGCCTCTTCTACGGCGGCGGCCTCGAGCAGCTCGGCAAGCAGGCGGTCGGCGTCTTCGCGGTCCTCGCCTACTCTCTGATCGCCTCCGCGATCCTCGCCCTGATCATCGACAAGACGATGGGGATGCGGGTCAGCGAGGACGACGAGGTCTCCGGCATCGACCAGGTCGAGCACGCCGAGACCGCGTACGACTTCAGCGGAGCCGGCGGCGGCGCGTCCTCGCGCTCCACCGCCGCCCCCGCCCCGGCCGTCACGGAGAACAAGAAGGTGGACGCATGAAGCTCATCACCGCGGTCGTGAAGCCGCACCGGCTCGACGAGATCAAGGAGGCCCTCCAGGCGTTCGGCGTCCACGGCCTCACCGTCACCGAGGCCAGCGGCTACGGCCGCCAGCGCGGCCACACCGAGGTCTACCGGGGCGCCGAGTACACCGTCGACCTGGTTCCCAAGATCCGCATCGAGGTCCTCGTCGAGGACGAGGACGCCGAACAGCTCATCGACGTCGTCGTCAAGGCCGCCCGAACCGGCAAGATCGGAGACGGCAAGGTGTGGAGCGTGCCGGTCGAGACCGCCGTACGGGTCCGCACCGGCGAGCGCGGTCCGGACGCCCTGTAAGCACCGGACGCACTGCAAGGACACGAAGGAGCCGCCGGGTGACGAGCCTCGAAGTCAGCGAAGAGACCGAAGATTCGGGACCCGGCGGTTACGCGGCGGCCCGGCTGCTCCTCCTCCACGAGAAGGAGCGGTCCGGGCCGCCGCGCCGTACCGCCCTCGCCCGGCTCACCGACGACTGGCTGGCCGGACTCTTCTCCGCCGCCGCCCCGCCCCGCGGAGTCGCCCTCGTCGCCGTCGGCGGCTACGGCCGCGCCGAACTCTCCCCCCGCAGCGACCTCGACCTCCTCCTGCTCCACGACGGCAGCGCCGGCAAGGCCGAGATCGCCGCCCTCGCCGACCGGATCTGGTACCCCGTCTGGGACCTCGGGCTCGCCCTCGACCACTCCGTGCGCACCCCCGCCGAAGCCCGCGCCACCGCCCGCGAGGACCTCAAGGTCCACCTCGGACTCCTCGACGCCCGGCCCCTCGCCGGAGACCACGGACTCGTCGCCGCCCTGCGCACCACGATCCTCGCGGACTGGCGCAACCAGGCCCCCGAGCGCCTCCCCGAACTCGACGATCTCTGCCGGGAACGCGCCGAACGCATGGGCGAGCTCCAGTTCCTCCTCGAACCCGACCTCAAGGAGGCCAGGGGCGGACTCCGCGACGCCCAGGTCCTCCGCGCCGTCGCCGCCTCCTGGCTCGCCGACGCCCCCCGCGAAGGACTCGACGCCGCCCGCCGCCGCCTCCTCGACGCCCGCGACGCCCTCCACCTCACCACCGGCCGCGCCACCGACCGGCTCGCCCTCCAGGAACAGGACGCCGTCGCCGCCGAACTCGGCCTCCTCGACGCCGACACCCTGCTCCGCGAGGTGTACGAGGCCGCCAGGACCATCTCGTACGCCACCGACGTCACCTGGCGCGAGGTCAACCGCGTCCTCAAGGCCCGCTCCGCCCGGCCCCGGCTCAGGGCCCTCCTGACGGGCCGCGGGGGCGTCGCGAAACCACCCGTCGAACGCACCCCGCTCGCCGAAGGCGTCGTCGAGATGGACGGCGAGGTCGTCCTCGCCCGCACCGCACGCCCCGAACGCGACCCCGTACTGCCCCTGCGGGCCGCCGCCGCGGCCGCCCAGTCCGCCCTGCCGGTCTCCCCGCACGCCGTACGCCGCCTCGCGGCCACCGCCAAGCCCCTGCCCGTGCCCTGGCCCGCCGAGGCCCGCGAGGAACTCGTCACCCTGCTCGGCGCGGGCGAGGCCACCGTCCCCGTCTGGGAGGCCCTGGAGGCCGAAGGGCTGATCACCCAGCTGCTCCCCGACTGGGAACGCGTCCGCTGCCGTCCCCAGCGCAACCCCGTCCACACCTGGACCGTCGACCGCCACCTCGTCGAGACCGCCGTACGGGCCTCCTCGCTCACCCGCCGCGTCGGCCGCCCCGACCTCCTCCTCGTCGCCGCCCTCCTCCACGACATCGGCAAGGGCTGGCCCGGCGACCACTCCGTCGCCGGCGAGACCATCGCCCGCGACCTCGCCACCCGCATCGGCTTCGACCGCACCGACGTCGCCACCCTCGCCACCGTCGTCCGCCACCACCTGCTCCTCGTCGAGACCGCCACCCGGCGCGACCTCGACGACCCCGCCACCGTCCGCTCCGTCGCCACCGCCGTCGGCACCCTCGGCACCCTGGAGCTCCTGCACGCCCTCACCGAGGCCGACGCGCTCGCCACCGGCCCCGCCGCCTGGTCCTCCTGGCGCGCCTCCCTCGTCGCCGACCTGGTCAAACGGGTCGCGGGCGTCCTCGCGGGCGAGACCCCGCCCGACCCCGAGGCCGCCGCCCCCAGCGCCGAACAGGAACGCCTCGCGATCGAGGCCCTGCGCACCGGCGAACCCGTCCTCGCCCTCCACACCCGCACCGAACCGCCCGTCGAACCCGATCCCACCGGCGCGGACGGCCCGGAACCCGTCGGCGTCGAACTCGTCATCGCCCTGCCCGACCAGCCCGGTGTCCTCCCCGCCGTCGCCGGCGTCCTCGCCCTGCACCGGCTCACCGTCCGCGCCGCCGACCTGCGCGCCGTCGACCTCCCCACCGGACTCGGCGCCGGATCGGGGCCCGTCCTCGTCCTCGCCTGGCGGGTCGCCGCCGAGTACGGTTCGCTCCCCGAGGCCGCCCGGCTCCGCGCCGACCTCGTCCGCGCCCTCGACGGCTCCCTCGACATCCCCGCCCGCCTCGCCGAACGCGAGGCGGCCTACCCGCGCCGACGCGGCCTCGCCGCCCCGCCGCCCCGCGTCACCGTGGCCGCCGCCGACTCCCGGCTCGCCACCGTCATCGAGGTCCGCGCCCAGGACGCCCCCGGTCTCCTCCACCGCATCGGCCGCGCCCTGGAGGGCGCCGAGGTCCGCGTCCGCAGCGCCCATGTCTCCACGCTCGGCGCCAACGCGGTCGACACCCTGTACGTGACACGCCCGGACGGCACCCTGCTGCCGGACGAGGAGGCGATCGATCTGGCCCGGACACTGGAATCGGCGCTCCGCTGACCCCCGTGCCGACCCGTCCCCGCGCGCCGGATCCGGCGGGCGGGGGTACACACTTCGAGCGGCCCGATACCCTGGAGGGCAATCCGACCGCCCCCGACACCGAGGATCCGCGACCGCCGTGTTCGATACCCTCTCCGACCGCCTTGCAGCGACCTTCAAGAACCTCCGCGGCAAGGGCCGTCTGTCCGAGGCGGACATCGACGCCACCGCCCGCGAGATCCGCATCGCGCTGCTCGAGGCGGACGTCGCCCTGCCGGTCGTCCGGTCCTTCATCAAGCAGGTCAAGGAGCGCGCCACCGGCGTCGAGGTCTCCCAGGCCCTGAACCCCGCCCAGCAGGTCATCAAGATCGTCAACGAGGAGCTCGTCTCCATCCTCGGCGGCGAGACCCGGCGCCTGCGGTTCGCCAAGACCGCGCCCACCGTGATCATGCTCGCCGGTCTCCAGGGCGCCGGTAAGACCACCCTCGCCGGAAAGCTCGGTCTCTGGCTCAAGAGCCAGGGTCACTCGCCGCTGCTTGTCGCCTGCGACCTCCAGCGCCCCAACGCCGTCACGCAGCTCTCCGTCGTCGCCGACCGCGCCGGGGTGGCCTTCTACGGCCCCCAGCCGGGCAACGGCGTCGGTGACCCGGTCCAGGTCGCGAAGGACTCGATCGAGTACGCGCGGACCAAGATGTACGACGTCGTCGTCGTCGACACCGCCGGCCGCCTCGGCATCGACCAGGAGCTGATGCAGCAGGCCGCGGACATCCGCGACGCCGTCAGCCCCGACGAGGTCCTCTTCGTCGTCGACGCCATGATCGGTCAGGACGCGGTCAACACCGCCGAGGCCTTCCGCGACGGCGTCGGCTTCGACGGCGTCGTGCTCTCCAAGCTCGACGGCGACGCCCGCGGTGGTGCCGCGCTCTCCATCGCGCACGTCACCGGCAAGCAGATCATGTTCGCCTCCAACGGCGAGAAGCTGGACGAGTTCGACGCGTTCCACCCGGACCGCATGGCGTCCCGCATCCTCGGCATGGGCGACATGCTCTCCCTCATCGAGAAGGCCCAGCAGACCTTCGACGAGGAAGAGGCCGCCAAGATGGCCTCCAAGCTCGCGTCGAAGAAGGGCCAGGAGTTCACGCTCGACGACTTCCTGGCGCAGATGGAGCAGGTCCGCAAGATGGGCTCCATCTCGAAGCTGCTCGGGATGCTCCCCGGCATGGGCCAGATGAAGGAGCAGATCGCCAACATCGACGAGCGGGACGTCGACCGTACGGCCGCCATCATCAAGTCGATGACCCCGGGCGAGCGCCACGACCCGACCATCATCAACGGCTCCCGCCGCGCCCGTATCGCCAAGGGCTCCGGCGTCGAGGTCAGCGCCGTCAAGGGGCTGGTCGAGCGCTTCTTCGAGGCGCGCAAGATGATGTCCCGCATGGCCCAGGGCGGCGGCCTCCCCGGCATGCCGGGCATGCCCGGCATGGGCGGCGGCCCCGGCCGGCAGAAGAAGCAGATCAAGCAGGCCAAGGGCAAGCGCAAGAGCGGCAACCCGATGAAGCGGAAGGCCGAGGAGCAGGCCGCGGCCGAGCGTCGCGAGCAGACGCAGGCGGGCGGCGCCTTCGGTCTCCCGGCGGCGGGGCAGACCCCCAAGGACTTCGAGCTCCCGGACGAGTTCAAGAAGTTCATGAGCTGACGCCGGTCACCTCGTGACAAGGGGCCCGGGACGGTACGAAACCGTCCCGGGCCCCTTCTCACCCCTCCGGGCCGCCCGCGATGCCGGGTTCCTCCCGCTCTTCGATACTGGGGACACTGCCGCCCCGAGGAGAGCCACGTGGCCAACCCCGTACCGCCGCGCGACCGGACCGATCAGCCCTGGCGCTCGGAAGGGGCTCCGCCGCCACCGCCGGCGAAGAGGAAGATGCCCGGCGGCTGGGGAGGCCTCATCCTCACCGCCCTGGTCGTCTACCTGATCGCCAACCTCGTGCTGTCGTTCTTCAACCGGGGCGACGAGCCGACGATCTCGTACACCGAGTTCAGCAAGCAGGTGAGCTCCGGCAACGTCACCAAGATCTACTCCAAGGGCGACGCCATCCAGGGGGAGCTGAAGAACAAGCAGCCCCTGCCCAACGGTGACAAGGGCGACTACAGCAAGTTCGTCACCCAGCGGCCCGCCTTCGCCGACGACGACCTGTGGGCGCAGCTGACCAAGCAGAACGTCACCGTCACCGCAGAGCCGGTCGTGCGGGAGCGCAGCTTCCTCGCCAACCTCCTCATCTCGCTCGCGCCGATGCTGCTGCTCGTCGTGCTGTGGATCTTCATCGCCCGCCGGATGGGCTCCGGGATGGGCGGCGCCGGTGGCATGCTCGGCCGCAAGACCCCGCCCAAGCCCGTCGAACTGGAGGCCGGCGCCAAGCGCACCACCTTCGAGGACGTCGCCGGCATCGACGAGGTCGAGGGCGAGCTCAACGACGTCGTCGACTTCCTCAAGAACCCGGACGCCTACCGCGCGATGGGCGCCAAGATGCCCCGCGGCGTGCTCCTCGCCGGTCCGCCCGGCACCGGGAAGACCCTGCTCGCCCGCGCCGTCGCGGGCGAGGCCGGGGTGCCGTTCTTCTCCGCCTCCGCGTCCGGGTTCATCGAGATGATCGTGGGCGTCGGCGCCTCCCGGGTGCGGGAGCTGTTCGCGGAGGCCCGCAAGGTCGCCCCCGCGATCATCTTCATCGACGAGATCGACACCATCGGCCGGGCCAGGGGCGGCGGCTCCGGCATGGGCGGGCACGACGAACGCGAGCAGACCCTCAACCAGATCCTCACCGAGATGGACGGCTTCACCGGCTCCGAAGGGGTCATCGTCCTCGCCGCCACCAACCGCGCCGACGTCCTCGACCCCGCCCTCACCCGGCCGGGCCGCTTCGACCGGATCGTGCACGTCAACCCGCCCGACCGGAGCGGCCGCGAGGCCATCCTCAGGATCCACACCCGGGAGATCCCGCTCGCCAAGGACGTCGACCTGGAGCACGTGGCCAGGACGACCCCCGGGATGACCGGTGCCGAGCTCGCCAACCTCGCCAACGAGGCCGCCCTCCTCGCGGTCAAGCGCGACCAGAAGACCGTCACCCGGTCCGACCTGTCCGACGCCCTGGAGAAGGTCCGGCTCGGCGCGGAACGGCCGCTCGTGATGCCCGCCGACGAGCGGCGCCGCACCGCGTACCACGAGAGCGGACACGCCCTCCTCGGCATGCTCCAGCCCGGCGCCGACCCGGTCCGCAAGATCACCATCGTGCCCCGGGGCCGGGCCCTCGGCGTCACCCTCTCCACCCCCGACTCCGACAAGTACGCCTATACCGAGGACTACCTGCGCGGCCGGATCGTCGGCGCCCTCGGGGGCATGGCCGCCGAGGAGGTCGTGTTCGGCGTCGTCACCACCGGTGCCGAGAGCGACCTGGAGCAGGTCACCAGCATCGCCCGGGGCATGGCCGGCCGCTGGGGCATGAGCGAGCGCGTCGGCCGCCTCACCGCCATTCCCGGGGACGCCCAGCAGGCGTACGGCCTGTCGGCGGCCCCCGCGACCCTCGACACCGTCGACGCGGAGATGCGCCGCATCGTCGAGGAGTGCTACGAGGGCGCGGTACGGCAGCTCCGCGAGCACCGCGACCAGCTGGACGCGCTGGCCGCCGCGCTCCTGGAGAACGAGACCCTGGAGGAGGCCGAGGCCTACCGCGCGGCGGGCATCACGCGCGCGGACCGGGAGGACTGACCCGGGGCCGGCCCTCGCCGGGCACGGCCCCCGTGGAGCGGAGTGCTACGGCACCCGGGCGAGCACGTACCGGAAGACGTTCGGCATCCACACCGTCCCGTCCGCGCGCACGTGCGGGGCGAGCGCCTCCTCGATCTCCTTCGTCACCTGCGAGGGGTCCGTCGCGCGGACGGCCTGGTCGAACGCGCCCGTCGACAGCAGACCGCGCACCGCGCTGCCCTCATTGGCGTACCCGAAGGGGCAGGCCACCCGACCCGACCCGTCCGGCCGCAGCCCGGCCGCCGCCACCAGCCCGTCCAGGTCCGCCCGGACCGCCGGCCCGTGGTCCGCGAGCCGGTCCGCGACCCGCAGCACCGGTTCCGTGGCGCACCGCTCCGGCGGCCCCCAGCCGGCCAGCACGACCGTGGCACCGCGTTGCGCCGTACGGGTGAGCGCCATCAGCTCGGGGAGGAGTCCTTCGGTGGCGTGGAAGGCCGTGATCACGTCGTACGGGCCGGCCTCCGGCGGTTCCTCCGTGACCGCGACGTCCTCCGGCAGCCGCTCCCTGGCCAGCTCCACGCGCGCGTGGTCCCGGTCCGCGCCGGCCACCCGCGCGCCCCGCGCGGCCGCCATGAGCAGCGCCAGGCCGGAGCCGCAGCCCAGGCCGAGGACCCGGGAGTCGGCGCCCACGCCGAGGCGGGCGTACACCGCCTCGTAGAGCGGGACGAGCATGCGTTCCTGGATCTCGGCCCAGTCACGCGCGGGGTGGTGCGGGACGAGCGTAGGTGTCATGGAAAAGTGCTCCGATCCGTGCTCGGACGACTGCCCCCGTAGCCAGGGAACTGCGCATCCCGGGCCGCGTCCAGTGCTCGCGCCGCATCGATTCGCCCGGAGGGCGGCGGAGCGGGAACCGGGGGAGGGGTGCCGCGCGATCGCGCGCGCGGACCCGGTAATGTCCGTGCAACGCTTCCCGGTTTACCGAGGGAACGTCCTCCCGGGCGCACGCGCCTTCGCTACACGCCGGGGCGTATGCGCCACTACGCACCGGCTTGGCGCCCGCTGCGCGACTTCTCCGCAGATCGGCGCACTGGCCCTCGTCAGGACGCATCAACGGCAACTGACGGGTACGTGCAAAATATTTGGGATGCCCCGGAATGGAACCCCGAGGGGATCCGGCTCGTTGTACCCGACGTGAGCACGACACCACCTGTTCTCGCCGCAGAGCTGGCACAGGCGTGGGCCGACATTCAGCGGCACCACCCCGAGCTGCCCGATCTTGCCGCGCCCGAGTCCCTGATCGGAGAGTCCTCGTCCGCCTGCGGCGCCGAACTCTCCTTCGAACGGCTGCTCCATGAGGCAGTCCACGGCATCGCCGCCGCCCGAGGTGTCCGCGACACCTCCCGCGCCGGCCGCTACCACAACCGCAGATTCCTCGCGATCGCCGAGGAGATGGGCCTCGACCACCCCGAGGAGCCACACGCCAGCAGCGGCTTCTCCCTGGTCACGCTCAACCCCGAGGCGAGGCGGCGCTACCGGCCCACCATCGAGCGGCTTCAGCGCGCCCTCAAGGCCCACACGGTCGCCACGGCGGCCGACACCAAGCGCTCCTTCCGCGGACCGGCCGCCCGGCACGGCTCCTCGGGTGGCGGCGTGCGCGTCAAGGCCGTCTGCGACTGCGGGCGGAACGTGCGCGTGGTGCCCTCGGTGCTCGCCCAGGCCCCGATCGTCTGCGGCGGCTGCGGCAAGCCCTTCCGCATCCCGGAGACCGTGGGCGCCGCGAGCTGATCGCGGTGTGGCACAATGGCTAGCTGTACTCGACAGTCGCACAGGACCCCTCTCTCCTCCGGCTGACGCGTCCATCGGGCATCCGAGTACCGCAACCCCACGTGGCATCTCAAAGTGCCCAACCACGTCAAGACCAGGAGACACCACTCCAGTGGCAGTCAAGATCAAGCTCAAGCGCCTCGGCAAGATCCGCCAGCCCCACTACCGCATCGTCGTCGCCGACTCCCGCACCCGCCGGGACGGTCGCGCGATCGAGGAGATCGGCCTCTACCACCCGACGTACAACCCGTCGCGTATCGAGGTCGACTCCGAGCGTGCGCAGTACTGGCTGTCCGTCGGCGCCCAGCCGACCGAGCCGGTTCTCGCCATCCTGAAGCTCACCGGTGACTGGCAGAAGGCCAAGGGCCTCCCGGCCCCCGAGAAGGCCCTGCTCGTCCCGGCGACCAAGGAGGCGAAGCGCGCCTCGTTCGACGAGTTCGCGAAGACCCTCGAGGGTGGCGACGACAAGGGTGAGGCCATCACCCCGAAGGCCAAGAAGGCCGACAAGAAGGCTGACGAGGCCGAGGCCGCGTCGACCGAGTCGACCGAGGCCTGAGCATGCTCGAGGAGGCTCTCGAGCACCTCGTGAAGGGCATCGTCGACAACCCCGACGATGTGCAGGTCGCCTCGCGCAACCTGCGCCGTGGACGCGTGCTCGAGGTCCGGGTGCACCCGGACGACCTCGGCAAGGTGATCGGCCGCAACGGCCGCACCGCGCGCGCGCTGCGTACCGTCGTGGGCGCCATCGGCGGCCGTGGGATCCGGGTCGACCTCGTCGACGTGGACCAGGTCCGCTGAACAAGTCGGCCACATCGGTTGAATGATGTGCCGGCACGGGCCGGGGAGGGCTTACGAGCCCACCCCGGCCCGTTGTCGTTTTCGTCGTACGAGCTGTGTGACAGGAGAGTGTGGAGCAGTGCAGTTGGTAGTCGCGCGGATCGGCCGCGCCCACGGCATCAAGGGCGAGGTCACCGTCGAGGTGCGGACGGACGAGCCCGAGCTGAGGCTCGGCCCCGGTGCCGTACTGCTCACCGACCCGGCCTCCGCCGGGCCGCTGACCATCGAGACCGGCAAGGTGCACAGCGGTAAGCTGCTGCTGCGCTTCGTGGGCGTCAACGACCGCAACGCCGCCGAGGCCCTGCGCAACACCCTCCTCATCGCCGAGGTCGACCCGACGGAGATGCCCGAGGAGGAGGACGAGTACTACGACCATCAGCTGATGGACCTCGACGTGGTCCTCGCCGACGGCACCGAGATCGGGCGGATCACCGAGATCTCCCACCTGCCGTCCCAGGACCTCTTCATCGTCGAGCGTCCCGACGGCACCGAGCTGATGATCCCGTTCGTCGGGGAGATCGTCACCGAGATCGACCTGGAGGAGCAGCGGGCCGTCATCGACCCGCCGCCCGGCCTGATCGACGACCGGGCCGAGATCGTCTCCTCCCGGGACGCCGAACCGGGTGACGACGCATGAGGCTCGACGTCGTCACGATCTTCCCCGAGTACCTCGAACCGCTGAACGTCTCGCTCGTCGGCAAGGCACGCGCGCGTGGACAGCTCGACGTCCACGTCCACGACCTGCGCGACTGGACCTACGACCGGCACAACACCGTCGACGACACCCCGTACGGCGGCGGCCCCGGCATGGTCATGAAGACCGACCCCTGGGGCGACGCGCTCGACCAGACGCTCGCCGACGGCTACGAGGGCGGCGCCCACGGACCGGTCCTCGTCGTCCCCACCCCCAGCGGCCGCCCCTTCACCCAGGAACTGGCCGTCGAGCTCTCCGAGCGGCCCTGGCTGATCTTCACGCCCGCCCGTTACGAGGGCATCGACCGCCGCGTCATGGACGAGTACGCGACCCGGATGCCGGTCTACGAGGTCTCCATCGGCGACTACGTCCTCGCCGGCGGAGAGGCCGCCGTCCTCGTCGTCACCGAGGCCGTCGCCCGGCTCCTGCCCGGTGTCCTCGGCAACGCCGAGTCGCACCGGGACGACTCCTTCGCCCCCGGGGCCATGGCCAACCTCCTGGAGGGCCCCGTCTACACCAAGCCCCCCGAGTGGCGCGGCCGGGGCATCCCCGACGTCCTGCTCAGCGGGCACCACGGCAAGATCGCCCGCTGGCGGCGCGACGAGGCCTTCCGCCGCACCGCCGCCCACCGGCCGGATCTCATCGAGCGCTGCGACCCGGCGGCCTTCGACAAGAAGGACCGGGAGATCCTCTCCATGATGGGGTGGGCGCCCGAGCCCGGCGGCCGATTTTGGCGCAGGCTCGACGACGTGGAAGAATAGGCCGCTGCCGTCCGTCCGGCGCGCGCCCCTGCCACAGGGGGACGACGCCCGCCAGAGACGCGCGGCATCCTCATCGTCCGAACGTACCGCTGATGACCTGTGGCATCAGCGAGGAAAGAGACCTCCATGGCCTCCCTGCTCGACCAGGTCAACGCGGGTTCGCTCCGCTCCGACCTCCCCGCCTTCCGCCCCGGCGACACCGTGAACGTCCACGTGCGCGTCATCGAAGGCAACCGCTCGCGTATCCAGCAGTTCAAGGGCGTCGTCATCCGCCGCCAGGGTTCGGGCGTCAGCGAGACCTTCACGGTCCGCAAGGTCTCGTTCTCCGTCGGCGTCGAGCGCACCTTCCCGGTGAACAGCCCGATCTTCGAGAAGATCGAGCTCGTGACCCGCGGTGACGTCCGTCGCGCCAAGCTCTACTACCTGCGCGAGCTGCGCGGCAAGGCTGCCAAGATCAAGGAGAAGCGCGACCGCTGAGCTTCGGCTCCCGGCACGCTCGACGCTTCCGAGCCCTCGGACAGACAGGCCGGATAGGCTCTGCCCCCGATGGACGACGAAGCACAGCACACGGAGCGCGACCCCTCTTCCGACCTGGAGGAAGGGTCGCGCTCCGCGCGCGTTCCCGAGGCCGACACGACCGCCCCGGACGACACGACCGCACGGGCCGAGACGACCGCCCCGGCCGACACGACCGCCCCGGACGGGACCCCGCCCGGTGGGACCGCGCCCTCCTGGCGGCGGACGGCGCTCGTGGGCGGCGCCTGCGTGGTCTTCCTGCTGCTCCTGAGTCATTTCGTGGCGCAGCCCTTCCTGATCCCGAGCGGCTCGATGGAACCCACGCTCCAGGTCGGCGACCGGATCCTGGTGAACAAGCTGGCGTACCGTTTCGGCAGCGAGCCGGAGCGGGGCGACGTCGTCGTCTTCGACGGCACCGGCTCCTTCGTGCGCGAGCAGCCGCAAGGCGATCCGGTGACCGGAGCGCTCCACGACGGCGCGGCCGCCCTCGGGCTCGCGGAACCCGACGAGACCGACTTCGTGAAGCGGGTCGTCGGCGTCGGCGGAGACCGGGTCGTCTGCTGCGACAAGGACGGCCGGCTCACCGTCAACGGGGTCACCGTCCAGGAGCGGTACCTGATGCCCGGGGACCAGCCCTCCAGCGTGCCCTTCGACATCGTCGTCCCGCAGGACCGGCTCTGGGTCATGGGCGACCACCGCAGCCAGTCCAGCGACTCCCGGGACCACCTGGGCAGCCCCGGCGGCGGAATGGTCCCCGTCGACAGGGTCGTCGGACGCGCCGACTGGATCCCCTGGCCCTTCGGCCGCTGGTCCGGCGTGCCCGCGACGGACGCCTTCGACGCCGTACCGGCCGCACCGGCCGGCGGACACGGGGCGGGGGCCCATGGGTAGCCGGGGCCGGCCGCCGGGCGGATCGGGTCACCCCGCCGAGCAGGGGACCGGCCGGGGCCCGGCCCTGCCGGGACGGGCCGAGCGGCGCAGGCTCGCCCGCAAGGTCAAGCGGCGCCGGCAGCGCTCCGCGCTCCGCGAGATCCCCATTCTGGTCATGGTGGCCGTCCTCATCGCGCTCGTACTGAAGACCTTCCTGGTCCAGGCGTTCGTCATCCCGTCCGGCTCCATGGAGCAGACGATCCGGATCTCCGACCGGGTCCTCGTCGACAAGCTCACCCCCTGGTTCGGCTCCCGCCCGCAGCGCGGCGACGTCGTCGTCTTCAAGGACCCCGGCAACTGGCTCCAGCAGGAGGCCGCGCCGCCCGCCGACGACCCGGTCGGCGTCAAACAGGCCAAGCAGGCCCTCACCTTCATCGGGCTGCTGCCCTCCGCCGACGACCGGGACCTCATCAAGCGGGTCGTCGCCGTCGGGGGGGACACCGTCCGCTGCTGCGGCGAGGACGGACGGATCACCGTCAACGGCGTACCGCTCGACGAGCCGTACCTCCACCCGGGGAACGAGCCGTCCACCATCCCCTTCGAGGTGAAGGTGCCGCAGGGCCGGATCTTCGTCCTCGGCGACCACCGCTCCGACTCGGCCGACTCCCGCTTCCACCTCGACGAGAAGGACCACGGCACCGTCTCGGAGGAGCAGGTGGTGGGGCGCGCCGTGGTGATCGCCTGGCCGATCGGGCACTGGCGGGGCCTCGAGGAACGGGCCACCTTCGCCGCCGTACCGGACGCCGGTACGAGTTCCGATTCCACGCCCGGTCTGTCGCATAGTGTGTCCCAGCGGAATCTGAACGGATTCCCCGGGCTCCCGACCCCTGCGGAACTTCTGCTCGTTATGGGAGTGGTGGGCCTGTCCCTGACCCGGGGCGGGCGTTCGCACGGACTGAGGAGTGGATGTGGGGGATTTGGCCGTCGACGCACGATCCGGACACGATGAGCCCGACAAGAGGGCCGACGGGGCCTTCGGCGAAGACAGCGCGGGTGACGACGTGACGGGTGACGAGCAGGCGCAGCCGCCGGGCGGCGGCACGCCGGGCGGTGGCGACGACGACGCGACGGGCGGCTCCGGCAGGGGCCCGAAGAAGCAGCGTTCCTTCTGGAAGGAACTGCCCCTCCTCGTCGGCATCGCGCTGGTGCTCGCCCTGCTGATCAAGACCTTCCTGGTGCAGGCGTTCTCGATCCCCTCGGAATCGATGATGAACGCCCTCCAGAAGGGCGACCGGGTCCTCGTCGACAAACTGACCCCGTGGTTCGGCTCCGAACCCGAGCGCGGCGAGGTCGTCGTCTTCCATGACCCCGGCGGTTGGCTCGAAGGCCAGACGACGCCCAAGCCGAACGTCGTCCAGAAGTTCCTCAGCTTCATCGGCCTCATGCCGTCGGCCGAGGAGAAGGACCTCATCAAGCGCGTCATCGCCGTCGGCGGGGACACCGTGTCCTGCAAGGAGGGCGGCAAGGTCGTCCTCAACGGCAAGACGCTGGACGAGACCTCCTACCTCTACCCCGGCTCCGTCCCCTGCCAGGACTCCTTCGGGCCGATCAAGGTCCCCGAGAACCGGATCTGGGTCATGGGCGACAACCGCCAGAACTCCCTGGACTCCCGCTTCCACCAGCAGCTCCCGGGCGGCGGCACCGTCTCCGACGACGAGGTCGTGGGCCGCGCCGTCGTGGTCGCCTGGCCCGTCACCCGCTGGGCGACCCTCCCCGTGCCCGACGTCTTCGACCAGCCCGGCATCGACCGGGCCATGACCGCCGCCCCCGTCGGCGCGGCCGGTCTCGCCGGCGCGTTCCCGCTGGTGCTGTGGCGCCGGAAGAAGCTCGCCGCGCGGCATACCGCCGCGTAGTGACCCGCGGGTAGGGTGCCGTCCCGGACCGTCGAACGACCACGGTCCTTCGACAGACCCACGGGGTGCGCGCATGAGCGGAAACATACGGACCCAGAGCGGCCACGGCCGCCTCGGCAGCGTGCTGTCGGGGCTGGCCGTGGCCGTCGGCTGTGTGCTGTTCCTCGGCGGCTTCGGCTGGGGCGCCCTGCTCTACCAGCCGTACTCCGTCCCCACCGACTCCATGACCCCCACCCTCGCCGTCGGATCCAAGATCCTCGCCCAGCGTGTCGACGGCGCCGAGGTGCGGCGCGGAGACGTCGTCGTCTTCACCGACCCGCTCTGGGGCGACTCGCCGATGGTCAAGCGGGTCGCCGCCGTCGGCGGCGACACCGTCGTCTGCTGCGACCGGGAGGGGCGTCTCACGGTCGACGGCACGCCCGTCGAAGAGCCGTACCTGAGGCCAGGACCGGACGGCCGGATCCTCGCCTCCGGCCGGGAGTTCTCCGTGACCGTCCCTGAGGGCAACCTCTTCCTCCTCGGCGACGACCGGCACACCTCCCTCGACTCCCGTACGCACATCGAGGAGGCCGGTCAGGGCTCCGTACCCCGCTCGTCCGTGATCGCCAGGGTCGACGCGGTCGTCTGGCCCGCCAAGGGCCTCCTGGACCGCCCGACGGGCTTCGCGGGGCTTCCGGGCGGCATCTCCGAGCCCGGGCCCGTACGCCCCCTCCTCACCGCCATCGCGGCCGGGGCCTTCCTGGTGCTGGCCGGAGGCGCGTACGGCCCGGTGGCGCGCTTCTTCACGAAGCGCCGTCCGGTGGGGCCCGGGGCCGGCCGACGGGAGAAGGTGGGTACATGACGGACTTCGATGCGCGGCCGGCGGAGGCCCTGGAGCCGGGACCGGTCCTGGAACCGGCGCCCGTGCGGCGGCGGGTCGCGCGGGTCGTGCTCCTCGACCCCGACGACCGCGTCCTGCTCCTGCACGGGTACGAGCCGGACGACCCGGCCGACTCCTGGTGGTTCACCCCCGGCGGCGGCCTCGAAGGTGCCGAGACGCGCGAGGAGGCGGCCCTGCGCGAGCTCGCCGAGGAGACCGGCATCACCGACGTCGACCTCGGACCGGTGCTCTGGAAGCGCTACTGCTCCTTCCCCTTCGACGGGCGCCGCTGGGACCAGGACGAGTGGTACTACCTCGCCCGCACCCGCGGCACCGAGGAGGCGCCCCGGCCGCGGGCCCTCACCGAGCTGGAGAACCGGAGCCTCGCGGGCCTGAGATGGTGGACCTCCGCCGAACTGTCGGCGGCGCGTGAGACGGTGTACCCGACCAGACTCGCCGAGCTGCTCCGCACGCTGCTCGACGAGGGACCTCCGAGTGCACCGGTGGTTCTCGCCCCGGAAATCGTTTAGGGGCGCGTTCGGCAGGCGCACAATAGGGGGACGCACGGCTGAAGGGGAACATGCCATGAGCGCCGAGGACCTCGAGAAGTACGAGACCGAGATGGAGCTGAAGCTCTACCGGGAGTACCGCGATGTCGTCGGGCTGTTCAAATACGTGATCGAGACCGAGCGGCGCTTCTACCTCACCAACGACTACGAGATGCAGGTGCACTCGGTGCAGGGTGAGGTCTTCTTCGAGGTCAGCATGGCTGACGCCTGGGTCTGGGACATGTACAGGCCGGCCAGGTTCGTCAAGCAGGTGCGGGTCCTCACCTTCAAGGACGTGAACATCGAGGAGCTCAACAAGAGCGACCTCGAACTTCCCGGCAGCTGACACCGCCGCACGGGCCTCACCCTCAGGGGTGAGGCCGTTTTCCACAGGCCTTCGGCCGTCCACAGCGGCCCACGCGGACGACCATCAGCCGTCACAGTCGGTGACGGAGGTGGTACCGCATGAACGCGACCGACAAGAACACCGGCACGGCCCGGACCCCCGGACGTTCCGGCACGGACCGAGGCCACGAAGGATCCGCCACGACCCCGACCCTCGAGGGGTCCAGCACGGTTCCGGCCCCCGAGAGGTCCGGCACGGCCCCGGCCCCCGAGCGGTCCGCGGCGGCCGAGCGGTCCCGTACGACCCGGGCCCTCGGGCGGTACGGGGAAGAGCTGGCGGCCCGCCGGCTCACCGCGGCCGGGATGCGCGTCCTCGCCCGCAACTGGCGCTGCGGCCGCACCGGCGAGATCGACATCGTCGCCCGCGACGGTGACACCCTCGTCGTCTGCGAGGTCAAGACCCGACGGCTCGGCTCCTACGAGCACCCCATGGCCGCCGTCACCCCCGGCAAGGCCGACCGGCTCCGCCGCCTCGCGGCCTGCTGGCTCGACCGCAACGACAGCCCGGCGCCCCCCGGCGGCGTCCGCATCGACCTCGTCGGCATCGTCCTGCCCCGCCGCGGCGCCCCCGTCCTCACCCACGCCCAGGGGGTGGCCTGAGATGGGATTCGCCCGCACCTGCTCCGTCGCCCTCGTCGGCGTCGAAGGCGTCGTCGTCGAGGTCCAGGCCGACCTCGAACCCGGCGTCGCCGCCTTCACCCTCGTCGGCCTCCCCGACAAGAGCCTCACGGAGAGCCGCGACCGGGTCCGCGCGGCCGTCGTGAACTCCGGTGCCGAATGGCCCCAGAAGAAACTCACCGTCGGACTCAGCCCGGCGTCCGTCCCCAAGAGCGGTTCGGGATTCGACCTCGCCGTCGCCGCCGCCGTGCTCGGCGCCGCCGAGCGGATCGACCCGCGGGCCATCGCCGACCTCGTCCTCATCGGCGAACTCGGCCTCGACGGACGCGTCCGGCCCGTCCGAGGCATCCTGCCCGCCGTCCTCGCCGCCGCCGACGCCGGATACCGCCAGGTCGTCGTCCCCGAACAGACCGCCGGCGAGGCCGCGCTCGTCCCGGGAGTCTCCGTCCTCGGCGTCCGCAGCCTCCGTCAACTCATCGCCGTCCTCGCCGACGAGCCCGTCCCCGAGGAGGAACCCACCGAAGAGGGCCGGCCCGACGCCATGCTCGCGGGACTCCTCGTCCCCGGAGCCGGCATCGGCAGCGGACTCGCCCCCGACCCCACCGACACCGCCGGAGGCCCCGACCTCGCCGACGTCGCCGGCCAGCACCGCGCCCGCCGCGCCCTGGAAGTGGCCGCCGCCGGCAGCCACCACCTGCTGCTCTCCGGCCCACCAGGGGCCGGAAAGACCATGCTGGCCGAGCGCCTCCCCGGCATCCTCCCGCCGCTCACCCGGCAGGAATCCCTCGAAGTCACCGCCGTCCACTCGGTCGCCGGCATCCTCCCGCCCGGCGAACCCCTCGTCCGCCGCGCCCCCTACTGCGCGCCCCACCACTCCGCCACCACGCAGTCCCTCGTCGGCGGGGGAAACGGACTACCCAGGCCCGGAGCGGTCTCCCTGGCGCACCGCGGCATCCTCTTCCTCGACGAAGCCCCCGAGTTCTCCGGAAAGGTCCTCGACGCCCTGCGCCAGCCCCTCGAATCCGGGCACGTCGTCATCGCCCGCGCCGCCGGAGTCGTACGCCTCCCCGCCCGCTTCCTCCTCGCCCTCGCCGCCAACCCCTGCCCCTGCGGACGGCACACCCTGCAGGGCGCCGGCTGCGAATGCCCGGCCGCGCTCGTCCGCCGCTACCAGGCGCGCCTCTCCGGACCGCTCCTCGACCGCGTCGACCTGCGCGTGGAAGTGGAACCCGTCACCCGCGCCGACCTCCTCGGCCAGGGCGACCGGGGCGAGACCACCGCCGCCGTCGCCGCCCGCGTCCGCGAGGCCCGCGCGCGTTCCGCCGCACGCCTCGCCGGCACCCCCTGGAGCGTCAACAGCGAAGTCCCCGGGCACGAACTCCGCACCCGCTACCTCGCCGCACCCGGGGCCCTCGCGACAGCCGAACGCGACATCGAGCGCGGGTTCCTCACCGCCCGCGGTCTCGACCGCGTGCTCCGCGTCGCCTGGACCGTCGCCGACCTCGCCGGGCACGACCGGCCCGACGGCCAGGACATCGCCCTCGCCCTCGAACTGCGCACCGGCATCACCCGGGGCGTGCCCGTCGGAGCGGGGGAGCGCGCATGACCGCCCCCGGTCCCCTGGACGAACGGCGCGCCCGCGCCACACTCAGTCGAGCCGTCGAACCCGGCGACGAACACGCCGGCCGCTGGCTCCACCGCTACGGAGCCGTCGGCTTCCTCGACCGGCTGCTCCACCCCGCCGGCACGTCCGGCGCCTCCGGTTCCGGTGACCCCGGTGATCACGGTGGTTTCTTCGGGGGAGATTCCTTTCCCGGTACGGGGCAGAAGCGCGTCACCTCGTGGCGGCTGCGCGCCACCGCGGCGGAGCCCGACCGCGACCTCGCCGCCATCCACGACCTCGGCGGCCGGTTCCTCATCCCCGGCGACACCGAATGGCCCCGTCAACTCGACGACCTCGGGGACGCCCGTCCGCTCGGCCTCTGGGTCAGAGGCCCGGCCGACCTGCGCACCTGGGCCCTCCGCTCCGTCGCCCTCGTCGGTGCCCGCGCCTGCACCCCGTACGGCGCCCACACCGCGGCCGACCTCGCCACCGGGCTGGCCCGTCATGGCTGGGTCGTCGTCTCCGGAGCGGCCTACGGCATCGACGGCGCCGCCCACCGCGGCGCACTCGCGGCAGCCGGTGCCACCGTCGCCGTCCTCGCCTGCGGGGTCGACTCCCCGTACCCCAGAGGCCATGACCAGCTCATCCGGCGTATCGCCGAACAGGGCCTGGTCGTCGGGGAGTTGCCACCCGACAGCCATCCGACGCCCAGCCGCTTCATCCTCCGCAACCGCGTCATCGCCGCCCTCACCCGGGGGACCGTCGTCATCGAGGCCCAGCACCGCAGCGGCTCCCTCGTCACCGCTCGTGCCGCCGTCCGGCTCGGCCGCCACACCATGGGCGTCCCCGGGCCCGTCACCAGCGCGCTCTCCGCGGGTGTCCATGAACTCCTGCGCGGCGACGCCACCCTCGTCACCGACGCCGACGAGATCGTCGAACTCGTCGGCGACATGGGTGAACTCGCCCCGGCGCGCCGGGGGCCCGTCCTTCCCCGCGACCTCCTCGCCCCCGCGGCGGCCCACGTCCTCGAGGCGGTCCCCGCCCGCGGTCCCACCTCCGTGACCGTCATCGCCCGCCGTGCCGGCGCCACCCCCGACGACACCCTCGCCAAGCTGTACGAACTCCACTCGCTCGGCTTCGTCGAACGGCACGGAACGGGCTGGCAGTTGACGAAGGCGACGCCGTCGGAGTCGAACGCGCGGCGAGGCGGTACTTGACCTGGAGCATTCGGGTGAAAAGGTGAAGGCGATGAACAACCGAGTTCTCTCGGCCGCCCCCGAGGGGCCGACGCGCGCCACGGCCCGGGTTCGAAGATGTGGCCGACGGTGTCCACCCGGAGCGGCGCGATCCGCCGATGTTCGCGCACCGCGACCGCGCACTCACGCTACGCTCACCAGAATTCCGTCCAGGACACCCCTACCGACCCACCCGACAGCAGAACGGCTCAAGGCAACGCATGCCCCAGCACACCTCCGGGTCTGACCGCGCTGCGGTGCCCCCAGCAGCCCGGGGCACCGTGCGACCATCCGCACCGACCTCCCTCGACGAGCTGTGGCGGTCGTACAAGGACACGGGCGACGAGCGGCTGCGGGAGCAGCTGATCCTGCACTACTCGCCGCTCGTCAAGTACGTCGCCGGACGAGTCAGCGTCGGGCTGCCGTCCAACGTGGAACAGGCCGACTTCGTCTCCTCCGGCGTCTTCGGCCTCATCGACGCCATCGAGAAGTTCGACGTCGAGCGGGCCATCAAGTTCGAGACGTACGCCATCACCCGCATCCGCGGCGCCATGATCGACGAGCTCCGGGCCCTCGACTGGATCCCCCGCTCCGTCCGCCAGAAGGCCCGCAACGTCGAACGCGCCTACGCGACCCTCGAGGCCCAGCTCCGGCGCACCCCCTCCGAGGGTGAGGTCGCCGCGGAGATGGACATCACACTGGAGGAACTGCACGCGGTTTTCAGCCAGTTGTCCCTGGCGAACGTGGTCGCCCTGGAAGAGCTGCTGCACGTCGGCGGCGAGGGCGGCGACCGGCTCTCCCTGATGGACACCCTCGAGGACACGGCCGCCGACAACCCCGTCGAAATCGCCGAGGACCGTGAGCTGCGCCGACTGCTCGCCCGCGCCATCAACACGCTCCCCGAGCGGGAGAAGACCGTCGTCACGCTCTACTACTACGAGGGCCTCACCCTCGCCGAGATCGGCCACGTCCTCGGCGTCACCGAGAGCCGCGTCAGCCAGATCCACACCAAATCCGTCCTCCAGCTCCGCGCCAAGCTGGCCGACGTCGGACGCTGACCGGACGCGAGCCGGTCGTACAGTGGTGCCGTGCCCAGGATTCGAGCGGCCTCGGTGGCCGAGCACCGGACGATGCAGCGCGGCGCCCTCCTGGACGCCGCGCGTTCCCTGCTGTCCGAGGGCGGTACGGAGGCGCTGACCTTCCCCGCACTCGCCGAGCGCACGGGCCTCGCCCGCTCCTCGGTGTACGAGTACTTCCGGTCGCGCGCGGCCGTCGTCGAAGAGCTGTGCGCCGTCGACTTCCCCGTCTGGGCCGCCGAGGTCGAGGCCGCCATGGACGGGGCGGAGTCCCCCCAGGGCAAGGTCGAGGCGTACGTCCGCACGCAGCTGGAGCTGGTCGGGGACCGGCGCCACCGCGCGGTCGTCGCCATCTCGGCGAGCGAGCTCGACGACGGCGCCCGCGAGAAGATCCGCGCGGCCCACGGCGGACTCGTCGCCATGATCGTCGAAGCGCTCGCCGCGCTGGGCCAGCCCCGGCCCCGGCTCGGCGCCATGCTCCTCCAGGGCGTCGTCGACGCCGCCGTCCGCCGCATCGAGCTCGGCGCCGCCGAGGACCCGACGGAGATCGCCGAGGCGGCCGTCACGATGGCCCTCCACGGCGTCAACGGCTCACCGGCCTGACCCCTTCGCGGGGACCCGACCGTCCGCCCGTGGGCAGCAGGCGTGAGGGGGCTCTCCGGGTCAGGGCCAGGGGGTTCAGATAGACGTCGCCGCGGAGCAGCCCCCAGTGCAGGCAGCTCTCCGGGCAGTGGGTGCCGGTGGCCACCCGGGCGATCGGGGTGCCCGCCCGGACCCGGGTGCCCTTCCCCACCAGGGGGGTCACCGGGGAGAAGGTCGTCCGGAGCGGGGGAGTGCCCGTATCCGGCAGGGTGAGGGTGAGGACCCCGCGGCCGCCGACCGGGCCCGCGAAGGTGACGGTCCCCGCCGCCGGGGCCAGGACCGGGGTGCCCGGTGGCGCGGCCAGATCGGCGCCACGGTGCCCGGCGGCGTACGGGCCGGCCGGGGGCTGCCAGCCGCGGAGGACCACGGGAGGCGGCGGAGGCACGGGCCACAGCAGCCCGAGGGTGAGGATCAGTGTCATGAGACGCATGGCGAAAGGCTCCCTGGAGTGATCGTCCCGGACCGGTCGCGGGCGATTTCTGTGGACCACTCGCAGGTTGTGGACAGCGCCGTCACCCAGCGCTCCCGGGGTCCCGTACACTTCCTATGGCGACTCGGGTCACCGGGTCGACTTCGCACGCCCCGCCACTGCCCTCACCGGTCGTGGCAGCGCCTTTCGGTCCCTCGTGGGCATGGCGCGCCGGGGCGTCAGGAACACAACCGAGAAACCCAAGGAGATACGGCCATGGCCGTCGTCACGATGCGGGAGCTGCTGGAGAGCGGCGTCCACTTCGGTCACCAGACCCGTCGTTGGAACCCGAAGATGAAGCGCTTCATCTTCACGGAGCGCAACGGCATCTACATCATCGACCTGCTCCAGTCGCTGTCGTACATCGACCGCGCCTACGAGTTCGTCAAGGAGACCGTCGCGCACGGCGGCTCCATCATGTTCGTCGGTACGAAGAAGCAGGCCCAGGAGGCCATCGCCGAGCAGGCGACGCGTGTCGGCATGCCGTACGTCAACCAGCGTTGGCTCGGTGGCATGCTCACCAACTTCTCGACCGTCTACAAGCGTCTGCAGCGCCTCAAGGAGCTCGAGCAGATCGACTTCGAGGACGTCGCGGCCTCGGGTCTCACCAAGAAGGAGCTCCTGGTCCTCTCCCGCGAGAAGGCCAAGCTGGAGAAGACCCTCGGTGGTATCCGCGAGATGTCCAAGGTGCCCAGCGCCGTCTGGATCGTGGACACCAAGAAGGAGCACATCGCCGTCGGTGAGGCGCGCAAGCTCCGGATCCCGGTCGTCGCGATCCTCGACACCAACTGCGACCCCGACGAGGTCGACTACAAGATCCCGGGCAACGACGACGCGATCCGCTCCGTCACCCTGCTCACCCGCGTGATCGCCGACGCCGTCGCCGAGGGCCTCATCGCCCGCTCCGGCGCCGCGACCGGCGACTCGAAGCCGGGCGAGAAGGCCGCCGGCGAGCCGCTCGCCGAGTGGGAGCGCGACCTGCTCGAGGGTGAGAAGAAGGAGGCCTCCGCCGAGGCCGCCGCCGAGGCCCCCGCCGCCGAGACCGCCGAGGCGCCCGCCGCCGAGGCCGTCGAGGCTCCGGCCGCCGCCGAGGACGAGGCCGCTGCCGAGGCTCCGGCCGCGGACGCCGAGCAGGCCTGACCCTTCAGGACCTTCGGGTGACGACGGCGGGGGCCCACGAAGCCCCCGCCGTCCACCCGTAGACCGCCCGATCTTTCAGACTTCGAGAGAGAAACAGACTCATGGCGAACTACACCGCCGCTGACGTCAAGAAGCTCCGCGAGCTCACCGGCGCCGGCATGATGGACTGCAAGAAGGCCCTCGACGAGGCCGACGGCAACGTCGACAAGGCCGTCGAGGCCCTGCGCATCAAGGGCCAGAAGGGCGTCGCCAAGCGCGAGGGCCGCTCCGCCGAGAACGGCGCCGTGGTCTCCCTCATCGCCGACGACAACACCTCCGGCGTCCTCGTCGAGCTGAAGTGCGAGACGGACTTCGTCGCCAAGGGTGACAAGTTCCAGGCCGTCGCCGACAAGCTCGCCGCCCACGTCGCCGCCACCTCCCCGGCCGACCTGGACGCGCTGCTCGCCTCCGAGATCGAGGCCGGCAAGACCGTGCAGGCGTTCGTCGACGAGGCCAACGCCAACCTCGGCGAGAAGATCGTCCTGGACCGCTTCGCGCAGTACTCGGACGGCTTCGTCTACTCGTACATGCACCGCACGATGCCGGACCTCCCGCCGCAGATCGGTGTCCTCGTCGAGTTCGACAAGGCCGACGCCGCCGTCGCCAAGGGTGTCGCCCAGCACATCGCCGCCTTCGCGCCGAAGTACCTCACCCGTGAGGACGTCCCGGCCGAGGTCGTCGAGACCGAGCGTCGCGTCGCCGAGGAGACCACCCGCGCCGAGGGCAAGCCCGAGGCCGCGCTCCCGAAGATCGTCGAGGGTCGCGTGAACGGCTTCTTCAAGGACGCGACGCTGCTCGGTCAGCCGTACGCCCTTGACAACAAGAAGTCCGTCCAGCAGATCCTGGACGAGGCCGGTGTCACCCTGAAGCGCTTCACCCGCATCAAGGTCGGCATCTGAGTCCGTCCGCGAACGCGACGGACACCGGACCCCGGTAGGGTCTGAAGCAGTCGTCCAGGCCCGCGCAGGACGACCGCAGATCTGACAGGAGGCCATTGCCACACGGGATACCGCGAGGACCCAAGGCAATGGCCTCCTTCGTATGTGCACGAGGAGATCTCCATGAACCAGGGCGCCGTACAGGGCGACGACAACAACGGCAGGACGGCCGGCCGCTACATGCTGAAGCTGTCCGGAGAGGCCTTCTCCGGCGGTACCGGCCTGGGTGTCGACCCGAACGTCGTGCACGCCATCGCGCGTGAGATCGCGGCGGTCGTCCGCGACGGCGCGGAGATCGCGGTGGTGATCGGCGGCGGCAACTTCTTCCGTGGCGCCGAGCTCCAGCAGCGCGGCATGGACCGGGCCCGCTCCGACTACATGGGCATGCTCGGCACGGTGATGAACTGCCTCGCCCTCCAGGACTTCCTGGAGAAGGAGGGCATCGACTCGCGCGTCCAGACCGCCATCACCATGGGCCAGGTCGCCGAGCCGTACATCCCGCTGCGCGCCGTGCGCCACCTGGAGAAGGGCCGTGTGGTCATCTTCGGCGCGGGCATGGGCATGCCGTACTTCTCCACGGACACCACGGCCGCCCAGCGTGCGCTGGAGATCGACGCCGAGGCCCTGCTCATGGGCAAGAACGGCGTGGACGGCGTCTACGACTCCGACCCCAAGAGCAACCCCGACGCGGTCAAGTTCGACGCGCTGGAGTACGGCGAGGTGCTCTCCCGCGACCTCAAGGTCGCCGACGCCACCGCCATCACCCTGTGCCGGGACAACAACCTCCCGATCCTCGTCTTCGAACTGCTCACCGAGGGCAATATCGCTCGCGCGGTGAAGGGTGAGAAGATCGGCACGCTCGTGAGCGACCAGGGCACCCGGGCCTGACCCGAACCGGGGAACCGCCCCGCAAGGGGATGGACAGAGCCCTGCCGGTCGTACACCGTGCAGGACACAACGCGACGACACGCAGGAGCATGTGGTGATCGAAGAGACCCTCCTCGAGGCCGAGGAGAAGATGGAGAAGGCCGTCGTGGTCGCCAAGGAGGACTTCGCCGCGATCCGCACCGGCCGTGCGCACCCGGCGATGTTCAACAAGATCGTGGCGGACTACTACGGTGCCATCACCCCCATCAACCAGCTCGCGTCGTTCTCCGTTCCGGAGCCGCGGATGGCAGTGGTGACCCCGTTCGACAAGAGCGCGCTGCGCAACATCGAGCAGGCGATCCGGGACTCGGACCTCGGCGTCAACCCGAGCAACGACGGCAACATCATCCGGGTGGTGTTCCCCGAGCTGACCGAGGAGCGCCGTCGGGAGTACATCAAGGTCGCCAAGAGCAAGGCCGAGGACTCGAAGATCTCGATCCGCGCGGTCCGCCGCAAGGCCAAGGAGACCATCGACAAGTTCGTCAAGGACGGCGAGGTCGGCGAGGACGAGGGCCGCCGCGCCGAGAAGGAGCTCGACGACACCACCGCGAAGTACGTCGCGCAGGTGGACGAGCTGCTCAAGCACAAGGAAGCCGAGCTGCTCGAGGTCTGATGAACGACTCTTCCTGGGGTGCCCCGGCCGGTTCCGGCCGCGGGGGACCCGACCAGGGGCCCGCCCCGGCGGGTCCCGCCTACGATCGGCACCGGGCGGCGCAGACTCGGCCCATGCCCATCGTGCCCGACGTTCCCGCCGGCGGATTCCAGGACGGTCACGGCCGGGGGGCCGCTCATCCGAGCGGTCCCCTGTTCCGTGATGAGACGCCGCACGAGCACCCGCAGGAGCCCATGCACAGCCCCGCCACGCCTCCGCCGCCCGCGCCGCCGACGGCGCCACGGCAGAAGAAGAGCGCGGGGCGCGATCTGGGGGCGGCCATAGGGGTCGGGGTCGGTCTCGGCGCCGTCATCTTCGCCTCGCTGTTCATCTGGAAGCCGGCGTTCATCGGGGTGATAGCGGTCGCCGTGGTGGTCGGGCTCTGGGAGCTCACCTCCCGCCTCCAGGAGCGCAAGGCGATCAAGGCTCCGCTGGTCCCGCTCGCGGTCGGCGGTGCGGCGATGGTCGTCGCCGGTTACGTGCGGGGCGCCGAGGGCGCCTGGGTGGCGATGGCACTGACGGCGCTCGCGGTACTCGTGTGGCGGATGACGGAGCCGCCCGAGGGCTATCTGAAGGACGTCACGGCGGGCGTGTTCGCCGCGTTCTACGTGCCGTTCCTCGCGACCTTCGTGGCGCTGCTCCTGACCGCCGACGACGGCGCGCAGCGGGTGCTGACCTTCCTGATCCTGACCGTGGTCAGCGACACCGGGGCGTACGCGGTCGGCTGGCGCTTCGGCAAGCACAAGCTGGCCCCGCGGATCAGTCCCGGCAAGACCCGCGAGGGCCTGGTCGGCGCGGTGACGTTCGCGATGGCGGCGGGCGCGCTGTGCATGGAGTTCCTGATCGACGACGGTGCCTGGTGGCAGGGCCTGGTCCTCGGTGTCGCGGTGGCGGCGAGCGCGACGCTCGGCGACCTCGGCGAGTCGATGATCAAGCGCGACCTGGGCATCAAGGACATGGGCACGCTGCTGCCGGGACACGGCGGCATCATGGACCGTCTCGACTCGCTGCTGCCGACGGCGCCGGTGGTCTGGCTGCTGCTGGCTTTGTTCGTCGGAACCGCTTGACGGACACCGGGTACTCTGGAAGGGCTCGTGGCACGTGCGCCGCGGGCCCTTCCGTCGTCCTCGCCACTGCGGGGATGTTCCAGTGAGGTCTCCTGGCTCCGGCATCGCGATGCCGCGGTCCCCGCCTTCGCGGGGATGGCCAGACCTCGTGCCGTCTGAGGAGACACCCGATCGTGGCCCGTCCAGTGCCCGGAGAACTCACTTTCGTCGCCCCCCGCGGAGCCAAGAAGCCGCCGCGGCACCTGGCCGACCTCACGCCCGCCGAGCGGAAGGAGGCCGTCGCCGCGATCGGCGAGAAGCCCTTCCGCGCCAAGCAGCTGTCGCAGCACTACTTCGCGCGGTACGCGCACGACCCCGCCCAGTGGACGGACATCCCGGCCGCCTCGCGGGAGAAGCTGGCCGGGGAGCTGCTGCCCGACCTGATGTCCGTGGTGCGGCACATCTCGTGCGACGACGACACCACCCGTAAGACCCTGTGGCGGCTGCACGACGGCACGCTCGTCGAGTCGGTGCTCATGCGCTACCCGGACCGGGTGACCATGTGCATCTCCTCCCAGGCCGGCTGCGGGATGAACTGCCCGTTCTGCGCGACCGGGCAGGCGGGGCTCGACCGGAACCTGTCGACCGCCGAGATCGTGCACCAGATCGTCGACGGCATGCGGTCCCTGCGCGACGGCGAGGTCCCCGGCGGGCCGGCGCGGCTGTCCAACATCGTCTTCATGGGCATGGGCGAGCCGCTCGCCAACTACAAGCGGGTCGTCGGCGCGATCCGGCGGCTCACCGACCCCGAGCCGGACGGGCTCGGGCTCTCGCAGCGCGGGATCACCGTCTCCACGGTCGGTCTCGTGCCCGCGATGCTGCGGTTCGCCGACGAGGGCTTCAAGTGCCGCCTCGCGGTCTCGCTGCACGCCCCGGACGACGAGCTGCGCGACACCCTCGTACCGGTGAACACCAAGTGGAAGGTGCGCGAGGTCCTCGACGCCGCCTGGGAGTACGCGGAGAAGTCCGGCCGCCGGATCTCCATCGAGTACGCGCTCATTCGGGACATCAACGACCAGGCCTGGCGCGGTGACCTCCTCGGCCGGCTGCTCAAGGGCAAGCGGGTACACGTCAACCTGATCCCGCTGAACCCGACGCCCGGCTCGAAGTGGACGGCGTCCCGTCCCGAGGACGAGAAGGCCTTCGTCGAGGCCATCGCGCGCCACGGCGTTCCGGTGACCGTCCGGGACACCCGGGGCCAGGAGATCGACGGCGCCTGTGGACAGCTGGCCGCCGCCGAACGCTGACCTTGTACTCTGAGCTCGAACACATCTCCATATTCCGACAGGGGAGCGCCACAGCGCTGAGAGTGCGGTCACCGTAGGACCGCAGACCCTCTGAACCTTGCCCAGGTCATTCTGGGTAGGAAGTTCGGTTGTTGACTCAAGCTGTTGCGCCCTGCTCGCGACCGGTTCCGCCGGTCGCGGGCAGGGCCGCGTCTCTTCCTGGTCAACCCCAGGAGGAATCTCAGTGACCACCAAGAAGGCCGCCGCCGCCACGCTCGTCGCGGCGCTCGGCATGACCACCCTCGCCGCCTGTGGCACGGACGACGTCCGTGACGCCGCGGGCAAGTCCGGCGCGCCCGTGCCGAAGACCGTCACCCTCGTCAGCCACGACTCCTTCAACGCCTCCAAGGAGGTGCTCGCGGAGTTCACGAAGCAGACCGGCTTCACCGTCAAGGTCCTGAAGAGCGGCGACGCCGGCGAGGCCGTCAACAAGGAGATCCTGACCAAGGGCTCCCCTCAGGGTGACGTCTTCTTCGGCGTCGACAACACCCTGCTCTCCCGCGCCCTCGACAACGGGATCTTCGTCCCGTACGAGGCGAAGGGCGTCGACCGCGTCCCGGCGGAGTACCGCCTCGACAAGGAGAACCGGGTCACGCCGGTCGACTCCGGTGACATCTGCGTCAACTACGACAAGAAGTACTTCGCCGACAAGAAGCTGGCTCCGCCGCGGACCTTCGACGACCTGGCGGAGCCCGCGTACAAGAACCTGCTCGTCGTCGAGAACCCGGAGCGGTCCTCCCCGGGCCTCGGCTTCCTCCTCGGTACGGCCGCGAAGTACGGCGACGACGGCTGGCAGGACTACTGGACGAAGCTCAAGGCCAACGGCGTGAAGACCGTCGACAGCTGGGAGCTCGCCTACAACCAGGAGTTCTCCGGCTCGGCCGGCGGCAAGCAGGCCAAGGGCGACCGGCCGCTCGTCGTGTCGTACGCCTCCAGCCCGCCGGTCGAGGTCCTGTACGGCGAGCCGCAGCCGAAGGTGGCGCCCACCGGCGTCGCCACCGGCACCTGCTTCCGGCAGACCGAGTTCGCGGGCCTGCTGAACGGCGCGAAGAACCCCGAGGGCGGCAAGGCGCTGATCGACTTCCTGATCTCGAAGAAGTTCCAGGAGGACATGCCGCTCCAGATGTTCGTCAACCCGGTCGCGAAGGACGCCGTCCTGCCGGAGCTGTTCACGAAGCACGGTGTGGTCGTCGACAAGCCGGAGACCATGGCGCCCGAGAAGATCGCCGAGAAGCGTGACGCGTGGATCCAGCAGTGGTCGTCGCTCGTCCTGAAGTAATCCCCGACCGCGGGGGAAGCGCGGCGCGGCTCGGCCTGATGGTCGTGCCCGTCGCCTTCTTCGCGCTCTTCTTCGCCTGGCCCGTCCTCTCGATCGTCGAGCGCGGGCTGCGGGTCGAGGGGGCGTGGCAGTTCGGCCGGTTCGGCGAGACGCTGAGCCGGCCGGAGATTCTCGACGTCCTGTGGTTCACGCTCTGGCAGGCACTCGCCTCCACCGGTCTCACCCTGCTGATCGCGCTGCCCGGCGCGTACGTCTTCGCGCGCTTCGACTTTCCCGGCAAGGGGCTGCTGCGCGCCGTCGTCACCGTGCCCTTCGTGATGCCGACCGTCATGGTCGGCACGGCCTTCCTGGCGCTCGTCGGGCGCGGCGGGCTCCTCGACGAGCTGTGGGGCGTCCGGCTCGACACCACCGTCTGGGCGATCCTGATCGCCCATGTGTTCTTCAACTACGCCGTCGTCGTACGGACCGTCGGCGGCCTGTGGGCGCAGCTCGACCCGCGCCAGGAGGAGGCCGCCCGGGTCCTCGGCGCGTCCCGCTGGACCGCGTGGCGGACCGTGACCCTGCCGGCGCTCGCCCCGTCCGTCGCCGCGGCCGCGCTGATGGTGTTCCTCTTCACCGCGAGCTCCTTCGCCGTCGTCCAGATCCTCGGCGGATCCACGTACTCCACCCTGGAGACGGAGATCTACCGGCAGACCGTCATCCGCTTCGATCTGACGACGGCCGCCGTCCTCACGATGGTGCAGTTCGTCGCCGTCGGCGTCGTCCTCGCCGTGCACGCCCGGACGGTCCGCCGGCGTGAGACCGCGCTGAAGCTGGTCGCGCCCGAGCAGAACGCGCGCCCGCCTCGGGGCGCCGGCCAGTGGGCGCTGTTCGCGGCCGTCCTGCTGTCCGTCGCGCTGCTGATCGTGCTGCCCCTCGGCGTGCTCGTCGAGCGGTCCTTCGCGACCTCCGGCGGATACGGGCTCGACTACTACCGGGCCCTGCAGACCCCGGACCCCTCCGGCACCTTCCTCGTACCCCTCCTTGACACGATCGGGAACTCGCTCCGGTACGCCGTCGTCGCCACCCTGATCGCCCTCGTCATCGGCGGACTCGCGGCGGCCGCTCTGACCCGGCGGGCCGGGCGGCTCGTGCGGGGCTTCGACGCGCTCCTCATGCTGCCGCTCGGGGTGTCCGCCGTGACCGTCGGCTTCGGCTTCCTCATCACCCTCGACGAGCCGCCGTTCGACCTGCGGGCCGACTGGATCCTCGTGCCCCTCGCGCAGGCCCTGGTCGGCGTCCCCTTCGTCGTACGGACGATGCTGCCGGTCCTTCGCGCGGTCGACGAGCGGCTGCGGGAGGCGGCGGCCGTGCTCGGCGCGTCCCCGTGGCGGGCCTGGCGGGAGGTGGACCTGCCGCTGGTGCGGCGGGCGCTGCTCATCGCCGCCGGGTTCGCCTTCGCCGTCTCGATCGGCGAGTTCGGTGCGACGGTCTTCATCGCCCGGCCCGACAGCCCGACGCTGCCGGTGGCGGTGGCCCGGCTCCTCGGGCGGCCCGGCGAACTCAACTACGGCCAGGCGATGGCCCTCTCGACGATCCTCATGGTGGTGTGCGCGGTGTCCCTGCTGCTGCTCGAACGGCTCCGGACCGATCGCACCTCAGGGGAGTTCTGATGCTGAGACTCGACGGGGCGACCGTACGGTTCGGGGAACGGGCCGCGCTCGACGCCGTGGACCTGGAGGTCGCCGACCACGAGATCGTGTGCGTGCTCGGTCCGAGCGGCAGCGGCAAGTCCACGCTGCTGCGGGTGGTCGCCGGGCTCCAGAGGCTCGACGGCGGCCGGGTGCTGCTCGGCGGCACCGACCAGAGCGGGGTGCCGACGCACCGGCGCGGTGTCGGCCTGATGTTCCAGGACCACCAGCTGTTCCCGCAGCGGGACGTCGCAGGCAACGTCGCCTTCGGGCTCCGGATGCGGGGGGTGGGCCGCGCCGAACAGACCGGACGGGTCACGGAGCTGCTCGACCTCGTCGGTCTGCCGGGGGCCGGGCGGCGGTCCGTCGCCGCGCTCTCCGGCGGCGAGCAGCAGCGGGTGGCGCTGGCCCGCGCCCTCGCGCCCCGGCCCAGGCTCCTCATGCTGGACGAACCGCTCGGCCAGCTCGACCGGGGGCTGCGGGAGCGACTCGTCGTGGAGCTGCGGCAGCTGTTCGGACGGCTGGGCACGACGGTCCTCGCGGTCACCCACGACCAGGGTGAGGCGTTCGCGCTCGCGGACCGGGTGGTGGTCATGCGGGACGGACGCGTCGCCCAGTCGGGCGCGCCCGTCGAGGTGTGGTCGCGGCCAACCTCGGAGTTCGTGGCCCGTTTCCTCGGTTTCGACAACGTGGTGGCGGCGCGGGTGAGCGGGACGGTCGCGGACACGGTGTGGGGGAAGGTCCCGGTGCCGGAGGGCTCGCCGCAGGGCGAGCGGCGGCTCCTCGTCCGGCCGGGCGGGGTACGGCTCGTACCGACGGCGGAGGGGCGGGTCTGGACGGTGGAGTCCCGGACGTTCCGGGGCAGCCGGGTGGCCGTACGGCTCCGCCCGGCGGACGGGCCGCCGCTGGAGGCGGAGTTCCCGCTGCGGGAGGTCCCGGAGGAGGGTGCCGCGACGGGGGTGGCCTTCCGGGCGGAGGACGTGGTGGTGCTGGGGGACGACACCCCGTAGCGGGGCGATGAGTTCTTCCCCTCGGGAGAGTCTCCATGGTGTTCGTCGCCGTCTTCGTCGATCACGTAGGAGTGACAGCCATGGGTCAGCTGCTCAGAGTCCAGAACTTCATGGTCTCGTCGGACGGGTTCGGTGCCGGTGAGGGGCAGAGCCTTGAACGGCCGTTCGGCCACGCGGATCCCGGGGAGATGTTCGCCTGGGCCGGTGCCACGGCGAGCTGGCCCAACCGCACCGACCCCGGGGGCAGCCGTGGCCTCGACGATTACTTCACGCGGGACTTCTCCCGGAACATCGGTGCCGAGATCATGGGCCGCAACAAGTTCGGGCCCCAGCGCGGGCCCTGGCAGGACCACGAGTGGCGCGGCTGGTGGGGTGACGAGCCGCCGTTCCACACGCCGGTCTTCGTCCTGACGCACCACCCGCGTCCGTCCTTCACCCTCTCGGACACGACGTTCCACTTCGTCGACGCCGATCCGGCCACGGTGCTGGCCCGGGCGCGGGAGGCGGCGAAGGGCAAGGACGTCCGACTCGGCGGCGGGGCCACGACCGTCCGGGAGTTCCTCGACGCGGACCTCGTCGACACCCTGCACGTCGCCGTCGCGCCGGTGAAGCTCGGCTCAGGGGCACGGCTCTGGGAGTCGCCCGACGAGCTGCTCGACCGGTTCCACGTCGACGTCGTGCCCAGCCCGAGCGGGAATGTGACGCACCACGTCTACTGGCGGAAGTGAGCCGGAGCCGGCGTGGACAGTACCTGAGGCCCGCCCGGTGGATCATGCGGAGCCGGACAGGACCTGGCACCGTCCGCACGCGGCCCGGTCCGAGCGCTGGCGGATGAAGGTCGCGCGGGCCAGGGCGAGGCCGTAACAGGAGAAGCCGCCGTAGGCGACGGCGATCACCCAGGGTGCGTGGTCGGCCGGTTCGAAGCCGATCACGCCCGTCCAGGCCAGTACGCCGAGCGTGGCGAGGAGCGCCCCGAAGGGGGCGAGCGCGCCCGCCCCGGCCCAGCCGAGCGCGAGCAGCGGCAGTCGGGGCAGCCGTCGGCCCCAGGGGCGGGTCAGTGCGAGGGCGACGACCATGCCGAGGACGGCGAGGACCGCGGTGACGTCGACCCCGTGGTCGTACAGCCAGATGCCCAGGTCGCTGGTGTACTCCGGGTCGACGCCGGGGCGGCCGGTGCCGGTGTGGCCGACGGTGAGGCCGAGCGCCCAGGCCGTCTTCAGGGCGGTGTACGGGACCAGGGCGGCGACGGCGACGAGACCGGCGCGGGTCCGGGAGCGCCCGGCCGGGGCGGGGGCGCGTCCGCCGCAGTGCGGGCAGGCGCCGAGCGCCCCTCGGCGGTGGGCGAGGGCCGCGTATCCCCAGAGGACCGCGCCGAGGACGGCGGCGCTCTGGTTGGCGAGGGCCGCCCAGTCGACCGGCGACTGGTTGCGGGACAGGAAGAACAGCAGGTGGAGGGGGCTGAGGAGGGCGGCGAAGCCCGAGGTCAGACAGAGCGCGACGACCGGCCACGCCGCCGTGGACAGCCACCTGGCGTCCGGGCGGCGGAGCATGGCGTACGCGAGGACGGCGGTGGCCGCGTACAGCACGGCCGCGGTCGCCTCGGCCGCCGTGCCCGTCCCCTTGGTCAGCAGCGCGTAGCCGAACGCGGGATCGGTGAGGGCGGCGAGGGCCGCGCCCGTCGCGTACAGCAGGGACCAGAGGAGGGCGGCGCGACCGGCCCAGGACGGCCAGTCGGCCAGGCGTCTCTTCGGCGTCATGCTCCGAGCGTCCCGGAGCCGCCCCCCGGGCGCGTCGCTCGGGGGGCTGGTCCGGTCTCCGCCGCGCGGCGGAGACCGGCTACGTCTTTGTGAGGCGTTCCAGCGCCTCCGGTGCCTCGTCGACGGAGGAAGCGTCGCCATATGGGCCCACGATGGGGGCGGAGTGGCGGACCCACGACGGGAGCCGCCGTACCGCCCCTGGTGTCTCAGCCGGTGAGCGGCAGCGCCGCGAGTTCCCCGACCGCCCAGGTCAGTGGCAGGAAGACCGCGAGCAGGACGCCCGCGCGCAGCAGGGCGGCCGTGCGCAGCACCGTCGGCGGGGCGCCGATGCGGAGGAGGGCCGTGGTGGTGTGGGCGCGGCCCTGCCTGGATTCGAGCGCTGCGGTCAGGAGGGTGGCCGTGGTGCAGGCCAGGATCAGGCCGGCGCCCAGGCTGGTGAGCGGGCCGAACGCGTCGGAGCCGGTGTTCGCGTCGTACAGCGTGGCCGCCGCGAGGGTTCCGGAGATCACCGCGCTCACCACGCCGAGGGGCCGGCCGATACGGCGGGACTCGTCCATCAGGACGCGGCCGGCGAGCAGCCGGGTGGCGCCCGGTCTGACCGCCTGGAGGAGGCGGCCGCAGCCGTGGGCGATGCCGGGGCCCGCCATGGCGAGGCCGACCGCGGTGAGGATCCAGCCGGCCAGGACGCCCGCCGGGCTGCCGTCGAAGCGGCCCGGCAGCGGGAGCCCGTCGCCGCTTCCGCCGCGGCCCGCGTACGTCTCGACCGCCAGGCCGACCGCGACCAGGGCGACGCCCCACGGGAGGCCGGACGGCACCGGCTTCTCCGCGCCCTCCGCCGGGGCGGGCGCGGTGCGCGGGCGCAGCGCGAGGCCCGCGGCCGTGGCGGCGACGACGGGCAGCACCGCGAGCAGGGTGAGGGCCGCCGCGAGCGGGATCGGCCGGTCGGCGGCGAGGAGTCCGGCAGCGGCCCCGTCGAAGGGCAGGCCCGTGATGTCACCGCGCAGGTGCAGGTAGAACAGGAGCGCGACCGCGGAGCCGAGCGTGCAGGAGATCGCGGTCGAGGCGGCGGCGACGGCCGTGAGGCGGGCGGGGCCGAGGCCGACCGCGGAGAGTCCCGGCCGGGGCCGGGTGCTGGGATCGGCGCGGGCCACCGCCACGGCGAACTGGACGGTGGCGGCGAGCGGCAGCACGCACCAGAGCAGCCGCAGTACGGACGCCGAGGAGCGCTCCGGATGCCCGACGGCGTATCCCAGGGTGCAGAGCAGGAGGAAGCCCACCCCCGCGGCCGCGGCGGCGACGAGGAGCCGGCGGATCAGGACGAGGGGGTGGGCCCCGCGGGCTAGACGGAGAGCGAGCACGCGGCGACGCCCTCCGCCCCTGACGCCGGGGGTACGGTGCCGGCCCGGCGTCCGTCCAGGAGCGCGACCGTGCGGTCGGCGAGCGCCGCGACCTCGCCGTCGTGGGTGGCGAGGAGCACGGTGATGCCGTGCGAGCGGGCGGCGGCCGTCAGGGTGCGCAGGACCTGTGTGCCGTCGGCGCGGTGCAGGGTGGCGGTGGGTTCGTCCGCGAAGAGCACCGAGGGTGTGGTGACGAGGGCGCGGGCGGTCGCGATCCGCTGGCGCTGCGACTGGGTGAGGGCGTGCGGGCGCTTGCGGGCGCAGGCGCCGACGTCGAGGCGCTCCAGCCACTCCAGGGCGGTGGTCTTCGCGGCCCGGTGGGAGACTCCGCGGAGCAGCAGGGGCAGGGCGGTGTTCTCCCAGCCGGTGAGCTCGGGGACGAGGCCGGGTTCGGGGTCGATCCAGCCGAAGCGGTCGCGGCGGAGCCGTTCGCGGGCGGCGGGGCCCAGGGTGTGCACGGGGCTGCTGTTGAACCAGACCTCGCCCTGCTGGGCGAGGAGCTGGCCGGACAGACAGCGCATGAGGGTGGTCTTGCCGCTGCCTCGCGGGCCCACGAGGGCGAGGATCTCGCCTTCGCGCACGCCGAGGGAGACGCCGCTGAGGGCGTCCGAACCGCCCAGGGCGCAGTGCAGGGAACGCGCCCAGAGCACGTCGTTGTCCGGTGGGGCCATCGCGTACACCTCGATGTCGGATCCGATCTGTGTTCCCCCGTACGGGGGAACGAAGAGACGGGCCTGTCGGTCACTGGCTCCGTGAGGATCCAGGGCACGGCCAGGGATGCACCGTAAGGATTCAGATCCGCTTGTACGGACAGCACACGGCCCGGGCCGCCGCCATCCACTCGGATGGCGGCATCCCGGGCCGGTAGTCACGCCGTGAGGGCGGCGTGATGCTGGGGGGACCTGTTCGGCTCGGTCCTTCGCAGCCTGGTCCTTACAGCTTGGTCCACGCCTCGGTGAGCACCGAGCGCAGGATGCCTTCGATCTCGTCGAAGGTGCCCTGGTCGGCGATCAGCGGCGGGGCCAGCTGGATGACCGGGTCGCCACGGTCGTCGGCACGGCAGTACAGGCCGTTGTCGAAGAGCGCCTTGGAGAGGAAGCCGTACAGGACGCGCTCGGTCTCCTCGTCCGTGAAGGACTCCTTGGTGACCTTGTCCTTGACGAGCTCGATGCCGTAGAAGAAGCCGTTGCCGCGGACGTCGCCGACGATCGGGAGGTCGTGCAGCTTCTTCAGGGTGTCGAAGAAGTTGCCCTCCTGGTCGAGGACGTGCTGGTTTAGGCCTTCCTTGTCGAAGATGTCCAGGTTGGCGATCGCGACCGCCGAGGACACCGGGTGGCCACCGAAGGTGTAGCCGTGCAGGAAGGTGTTGTCGCCCTTGTAGAACGGCTCCGCGATGCGGTCGGAGACGATGCAGGCACCGATCGGGGAGTAGCCCGAGGTCATGCCCTTGGCGCAGGTGATCATGTCGGGCACGTAGCCGAACTTGTCACAGGCGAACATCGTGCCGAGGCGGCCGAAGGCGCAGATCGTCTCGTCGGAGACGAGCAGCACGTCGTACTGGTCGCAGATCTCGCGGACGCGCTGGAAGTACCCGGGCGGCGGCGGGAAGCAGCCGCCGGCGTTCTGCACCGGCTCCAGGAAGACGGCGGCGACGGTGTCGGCGCCCTCGAAGAGGATCTGCTGCTCGATCTGGTCGGCGGCCCAGCGGCCGAAGGCCTCGGGGTCGTCGCCGTGGATCGGGGCGCGGTAGATGTTGGTGTTCGGCACCTTGTGCGCGCCGGGGACCAGCGGCTCGAAGGGGGCCTTCAGGGCCGGCAGACCGGTGATGGACAGGGCGCCCTGCGGGGTGCCGTGGTAGGCGACCGCACGCGAGATGACCTTGTACTTGGTGTGCTTGCCCTGCAGCTTGAAGTACTGCTTGGCGAGCTTCCAGGCGGTCTCGACGGCCTCGCCGCCACCGGTGGTGAAGAAGACCTTGTTCAGGTCGCCCGGGGCGTAGTCCGCGAGACGCTCGGCGAGCTCGACGGCCTTGGGGTGCGCGTACGACCACACGGGGAAGAACGCGAGTTCCTTGGCCTGCTTGTACGCGACCTCGGCCAGTTCCTCGCGGCCGTGTCCGGCGTTGACGACGAACAGGCCCGCGAGACCGTCGAGGTAGCGCTTGCCCTTGTCGTCGAAGATGTAGGTGCCCTCACCACGCACGATGGTGGGAACGGGCGAGTTCTCGTACGACGACATGCGGGTGAAGTGCATCCACAGGTGGTCGTACGCGGTCTTGGAGAGGTCCTGGGTCACGATTATCGAGTTCCCCACATATAGGTCTGCTTCTTGAGCTTGAGGTAGACGAAGCTCTCGGTGGAGCGCACGCCGGGGAGGGTGCGGATGCGCCTGTTGATCACATCCAGCAGGTGGTCGTCGTCCTCGCAGACGATCTCCACCATCAGGTCGAAGGAGCCCGCGGTCATCACCACGTACTCGCACTCGGCCATGGCCGTGAGCGCTTCCGCGACCGGATCCAGGTCACCCTCGACGTTGATGCCGACCATCGCCTGCCGTCGGAAACCCACGGTGAGCGGGTCGGTGACGGCGACGATCTGCATGACGCCCTGGTCGAGCAGCTTCTGGACGCGCTGTCGCACGGCGGCTTCGGAGAGGCCGACGGCCTTGCCGATCGCCGCGTAGGGACGGCGGCCGTCCTCCTGGAGCTGTTCGATGATCGCCAGGGAGACGGCGTCGATCGTCGGGGACGAACCGGTTCCGGTTCTGGAGTCTGTGCTTCGACTGGCCACGACTTCACTGTGCACCGAGATTGCCCGTTGTGCAACCCGAGAGCGATGTAATTCGTTGTGAGCAGCCCTGAATCTCACCGAATCCGAAGTTGAGGGGGGTCGGGCCTGTTGAAAGCGTCGGTCGAGCGACTACCCTGAGGTGTCTCGCCCATCGGGACACCGCACAAGGACGTGCGACGACAGAACGTGACAGGAGGGGTGGCAAGTGACCACCGAGCTGCGCCGGCTGCGTAACTACATCAACGGGGAGTTCCGCGACGCGGCCGACGGCCGCACCATCGACGTGGTCAACCCGGTCAACGGTGAGGTGTACGCCACCTCCCCGCTTTCCGGACAGGCCGACGTCGACGCCGCCATGGAGGCCGCCGCGGCCGCCTTCCCCGCCTGGCGTGACAGCACCCCGGCCGAGCGCCAGAAGGTGCTCCTCAAGATCGCGGACGCCTTCGAGGAGCGCGCCGAGGACCTCATCGCCGCCGAGGTGCTGAACACCGGCAAGCCGACCGCCCTCGTCGCGAGCGAGGAGGTGCCGCCGATGCTGGACCAGATCCGCTTCTTCGCCGGTGCCGCCCGGATGCTCGAAGGCCGCTCGGCCGGCGAGTACATGGAGGGCATGACCTCCATGATCCGCCGCGAGCCGGTGGGCGTCTGCGCCCAGGTCGCGCCGTGGAACTACCCGATGATGATGGCCGTGTGGAAGTTCGCCCCGGCCCTCGCCGCGGGCAACACCGTCGTCCTCAAGCCCTCGGACACGACCCCCGCGTCGACCGTCCTGATGGCCGAGATCATCGGGCAGATCGTCCCCAAGGGCGTCTTCAACGTCATCTGCGGCGACCGCGAGACCGGCAAGACCATGGTCGAGCACCCGACCCCGGCGATGGCCTCCATCACCGGCTCCGTCCGCGCCGGCATGCAGGTCGCCGAGTCGGCGGCCAAGGACGTCAAGCGCGTCCACCTGGAGCTGGGCGGCAAGGCCCCCGTCGTGGTCTTCGAGGACACCGACATCGACAAGGCCGTCGAGGACATCTCCGTCGCCGGCTTCTTCAACGCCGGCCAGGACTGCACCGCCGCCACCCGCGTCCTCGTGCACGAGTCCATCCACGACGAGTTCGTCGCCGCCCTCGCCAAGGCCGCCGCCGAGACGAAGACCGGTCAGCCGGACGACGAGGACGTGCTGTACGGCCCGCTCAACAACGCCAACCAGCTGAAGCAGGTCTCCGGCTTCATCGACCGCCTCCCGGCCCACGCCAAGGTCGAGGCCGGCGGTCACCGCGTCGGCGACAAGGGCTACTTCTACGCCCCGACCGTCGTCTCCGGCCTCAAGCAGGACGACGAGATCGTGCAGAACGAGGTCTTCGGCCCGGTCATCACCGTCCAGTCCTTCACGGACGAGGCCCAGGCCCTCTCGTACGCCAACGACATCGAGTACGCCCTCGCCTCCTCCGTCTGGACCAAGGACCACGCGCGCGCGATGCGCATGTCCAAGGCGCTCGACTTCGGCTGTGTGTGGATCAACACCCACATCCCGCTGGTCGCCGAGATGCCCCACGGCGGCTACAAGAAGTCCGGCTACGGCAAGGACCTCTCCGCCTACGGCTTCGAGGACTACACGCGTATCAAGCACGTCATGACCTCCCTGGGCTGACCCTCCCGGCTCCGCCTCCCGCGGCCCCGACACCTTGATCGACAGGGTGTCGGGGCCGCGGTCCTTCGCTCGACGGACCGTCCATTGCCGCAGGTGGAGGCGGGCCGGGATGCTGCTCGGGTGAGAGCGAAAGCCAGCAAGAACATGTCCCGCCGGTCCCTGCTGCGCGGCATCGGCGGTGCCGGAACGGCGAGCCTCCTCGCCGCCGGATGCGGGGTCCCCGCCGCGTACGTCGACGAGGGCGACCGGTCCGGCCGCGACCTCTCCGCGCGCGACCGGACGCTCGACTTCGCCAACTGGCCGCTCTACATCGACACCGACGACGAGGACTCCGGGAAGCGGCCCACCCTCGACGCCTTCCGCTCGCGCACCGGGATCTCCGTCCGCTACACGGAGGAGATCAACGACAACGACGAGTTCTTCGGCAAGATCGGCCCGTCCCTGATGAACCGCCAGGAGACCGGCCGCGACCTGATCGTCGTCAGCGACTGGATGGCCGCCCGCTTCGTCCGCCTCGGCTGGGTCCAGGAGATGGACCGCGCGGCACAGCCGAACGTCGCCGCGCGGCTGGACCCGCAGCTGCGCGACCCCGCCTTCGACCGGGGGCGGCGGCACAGCGTTCCCTGGCAGTCCGGGATCACCGGCATCGCGTACAACCGGAGGAAGCTCGGCCGGGAACTGCGCTCCACCCGGGAGCTGTGGGCCGACGACCTGCGCGGCAAGGTCACGCTGCTCTCCGGGCTCGACGAGTCCTTCGCCCTGCTGATGCTGGGTGAGGGCGTCGACGTCACCCGGTGGACCGGTGACGACTTCCACGCCCTGTGCGAGCGGATCGAGCGGCTCGTCGCCACGAAGCACATCCGCCGCTTCACCGGCAACGACTACATCAAGGACCTGTCCAGTGGCGACGTGCTGGCCTGTCAGGCGTACTCCGGCGACGTCATCCAGCTCCAGGCCGACAACCCGGACATCGAGTTCGTCGTCCCCGAGGAGGGCGCCGAGCTCTGGGCCGAGTCCCTCATGATCCCCAACCGCGCCCGGCACAAGACCAACGCCGAGAGGCTCGTCGACTACTACTACGAGCCCGAGGTCGCCGCCGAACTCGCCGCCTGGGTCAACTACGTCTGCCCGGTGCCGGCCGCCCGGGACGTCCTCGCGGACTCCGGCGACGCGGACCTCGTGGCCCTCGCCGAGGACCCGCTGATCTTCCCGGACGCGGCCATGCGGGGGAGGCTCGCCATCGCCCGGGACATCACCCCCGAGGAGCGGCAGCCCTTCGCGAAGAGGTGGAACGCGATCGTCGGGCTGTGAGCGCCGCAACACCCTCCCAACTTTTGAACGCGTTCATAACAGGCGTACGCTGCGGTCATGAGCGACACGAACGGGCCGAGAGCCCTTCTCAAGCGCATCCGCGTCTGGCTGATCGTCTTCGTCGTCTGTCTGATCCTGAGCGGCGTCACCGCCTTCCCGCTCGTCACCGAACTCCGCTACCTCGACGCCTCCCTGGACGGCTGGGCGGCGCCCGTGGCCGAACTCCTGCCGGGGCTCGCCGAGTGGATCGACCGGGTGCGGGGCGGCCTCGAGCTCGCCGACGAGCGGGCTCCGTACCTCCTCTACGGCACCGACTGGCTGGCCTTCGCCCACCTCGTCATCGCCGTCGCCTTCTACGGCGCCTACCGCGACCCCGTCCGCAACGTCTGGGTCGTCGAGTTCGGCATGATCGCCTGCGTCGGCATCATCCCCCTCGCCCTGATCTGCGGACCCGTCAGGGGCATTCCCTTCTGGTGGTCCGTCATCGACATGTCCTTCGGCGTCATCGGGATCCTGCCGCTGCTCCACGTGCGCCGGATGATCAAGCGACTCGAGACGGCGACGGCGGCCGCGAAGGCCGCGACGGCCCCGGAGCCCGTGGCCGTCTAGTCCGGGAGGCCGTAGGCCGCGACCATGATGTCCAGCGCGGTCCGGTTCATGTCCTGGCCCTTCGCGTCGGTCGCGTTCACGCTGTAGGCGAGGGTGCGCGCGCCGTCGCGGGTCGAGGCGACGGCCGCGTTGTAGCCCCAGCGGCCACCCGTCTTGCCCCACACCTCGCGCCCGCCGAGCCGCTTCATCGACAGGCCCGCGGAGTACGCGGCCGGGGCGCCGGTCCTCACGTCCGGCACCTTCGGCAGCGTGAACATCTCCTCCAGGAGCGGCCCGCGCACCACCCGGCCCGCGAACAACTCCCGGGTGAAACGCTCCAGGTCGGCGGTGGTCGACACCAGGTCACCGGCCGCCCAGCCGTCCGTCGCCCGCCACACCGAGACGTCCCGCAGCCCGGTCGTCCCGTCGTCGAGCCGCATCGTCTGGTAGCCGTGGTTGTACGGGCCGGTGATCTCGGCGGCCGCCCCCGGGAGGTACGTGTCCCGGAGACCGAGCGGGCGCAGGACGCGCCGCTCCACCTGGTGCTCGAACGAGTCGCCCGTCACCCGCTCCACGATCAGGCCGGCGACCGTGTACCCGATGTTGAGGTAGTGCTGACGGGTGCCGGGCCGGAACTCGCGCGGCTTCGCCGTCGCCGAGCGGACCATCCCCTCGGGGGGGTGGACGTCGAAGCGGCGCTCGTACCACTCCTCCACCGTCGTGCCGGGGAAGTCGGGGGCCGGGATGCCGTGGGTGTGGTTCAGGAGCTGGCGTACGGTCACCGTCGCGTACCGGCCGGGGATCAGCTCCGGCAGGTACGAGCGGGCCGTGCGGTCCAGGTCGATCCTGCCCTCGGCGGCGAGCTGGAGGACGGTCGCCGCCGTGAACACCTTCGTCACCGAACCGGCCCGGAAGCGGGCGGCCGGGTCCGCCGGGGCGTTCGTCTCCAGGTCGTGGACGCCCGAACTGCCCTGCCAGGAGCCCTCGGTGCCGCCGACCCGCACGAGCGCGGCCGTCGCGTCGGCCCGGGGGAGTCCCGCGATCACCGCGCCCAGGTCAGGGTTCGACGGGGCGGACACGGCCGTCGACGCCGAGGGCTGCGCGAAGGCCGGGGTCAGCGCCGGTCCTGCCGCCACGCCCAGGACCAGGGCGGCGGCGAGCAGCGTGCGGGTGGGTTTCCTCATGGTCAACTCCGGTGGTGTGAGCCGTCGTTCTCGATGGCTCCATCCTGCTGACCGGGGCCGATCGGTGGATCACCCGCACCGGCGGTCTTCCGCCGGTCGGTTCCTCCCCGGCGCGGGGGACCCGCCTCCCCCGGGCGGGGGAGACCCCACGGCCACCAGACCCGTCTCGTACGCGCAGATCACCGCCTGGATCCGGTCGCGCAGACCCAGTTTGGCGAGCACGTTCCCCACGTGCGTCTTCACCGTGTGGTCGCTGACCACCAGCTCCGCCGCGATCTCCGCGTTGGACAGACCGCGCGCGAGCAGCAGCAGGGTCTCCCGCTCCCGGCCCGTCAGCACGTCGAGCCGCGGGTCCGGACCCGCCGCCGTCCGGCGCGGGCCGCCCGCCGTGTACTGCTCCACGAGCCGCCGCGCCACCGACGGCGCGAGCAGCGAGTCGCCCGCCGCCACCACCCGTACCGCGTGCACCAGGTCGTCCCGCCGCACGTCCTTGAGGAGGAAGCCGCTCGCGCCCGCGTGCAGCGCCTCGTACACGTACGCGTCGGTGTCGAAGGTCGTCAGCATCACCGCCCGGCAGCCCGACTCCGCGCTGATCGCCCGGCAGGCCTCGATGCCGTCGGTGCCGGGCATCCGGATGTCGAGCAGCACCACGTCCGGCGCGTGCCGGCGCACCGCCTCGACCGCCGCCGCCCCGTCCCCGGCCTCCGCCACCACCTCGATGTCCGGCTGCGCGTCCAGGATCATCGCGAAGCCGCTGCGGACCAGTTCCTGGTCGTCCGCGACCACCACCCGGATCGTCATGTCCCCACCTCCGCCGTGTCCGCCGTGGAGGGTACGGGGAGCAGCACCCGCACCTCGAACCCCCGGCCGCCCGGCCCCGGGCCCGCCGTCGCCGTCCCGCCGTGCGCGGCGGCCCGCTCCCGGATGCCGACGAGGCCGTGTCCGCCCGGGCCGCCCCGGGGGCCCCGCCCGTCGTCGGTCACCGTGACGCGCAGGACGCCGTCGGCACGGGCGAGCCGGACGTCGACCGTGCGGGCGTCCGCGTGCTTGACGACGTTCGTCAGCGCCTCCTGCACGATCCGGTACACGTGCGCGCCGGTCGCCGCGGGCAGCGCCCGTACCCCGCCCTCCGTCGTGTACGAGACGGCCGGACCGCTGTTCCTGACGCGCTCCACGAGCTCGGGGAGCGCGGTCAGGTCCGGCTGCGGCTCCCTCGGCGCGGCTCCCCCGGCTCCCTCCGCGCCCTCGCGCAGCAGCCCCAGCATCTGCCGCAGCTGGGTCATCGCCTCGCGGCCCGTCTCCGAGATCGCCTCGAACGCGGCCTCGGCCCGCTCCGGCGCCGTCCGTACCGCCACCGGCCCGGCCTCCGCCTGCACGATCATCAGGCTCACCGCGTGCGACAGGATGTCGTGCATCTCCCGGGCGATCCTGGCCCGTTCGCGCGCGGCGGCCCGCTCGGCCTCGATCCGGTGGGCGCGCTGCCGGGCGTCCTGGAGCCGGCCGAAGACATGGGCGGCGCCGAACACGAAGAGCGAGAACGTCAGTTCGCGCACCGACCGGGTGTTGAGCCACACCGAGACCGGCACCGCGACGAGCAGGAGCCCCGCCGTCGCGAGCCGCTTCCACGGGGAGGAGAGGAGCGCGATCGTGTAGACGATGACGAGCCCGGTGTACGGCAGCGGCTGCCCCGGCCCCTCCAGGGCCAGTTCGTACAGCGCGCTCGCCGCCATGATCGCGAGCAGTACGGCGACGGGGGCGCGCCGCCGCCAGACGAGAGGCAGCACGGTGAGCGTCGTGAGCCCGTACGCGGCCCAGGTCGCCGGTTCGAGCTCGGGCGGGCGCGGCACCACGAACGGCATCGTCATCGCCGCCTGCACGAGCAGCGCGATCCCGAGGTCGACCCCCCACGGGTTCGCCGCGCCCCAGGTCCGCGCCCGCTCCCATCGGCCGCGGACGTCCCCCCGTACGCCCATTACGGCTTGCGGCCCACCGCGCCGAACTGCGCCACCGTGTACGCCTCCGCGACGGCGGGGCGCCAGCGGGCGCAGGACACGATGCCGGGCTCCAGGACGTCGAGACCGTCGAGGAACGAGGCGAACTCGGCGCGGCTCCGGGCGGTGATCGGCGGCGTCGCGTTCTCGTTCCAGAAGGCCATCGCGGCCTTGTTGCCCTCGCCGCCGAGCTCCGGCTCCAGGGTGGGGTGCGTCAGGACCAGATGGCTGCCGGAGGGGACGGCGTCCATCAGGGTCCGCACGATCGACCGGGCCTCGTCGGTGTCGAGGACGAAGTTGAGGATGCCGAGCATCATCACCGCGACCGGACGGGAGAGGTCGAGCGTCGCACCGGCCGCCGCCAGGATCTTCTCCGGGTCGTGGGCGTCGGCGTCCACGTACTCGGTGACCCCCTCCGGCGCGCTCGTCAGGAGCGCGCGGGCGTGGGTGAGGACGATCGGGTCGTTGTCGACGTAGACGATCCGGGCGTCGGGGGCGACCCGCTGGGCCACCTCGTGGGTGTTGTCGGCGGTCGGCAGGCCCGTACCGATGTCCAGGAACTGGCGTACGCCGGCCTCGGCGGCCAGATGGGTCACCGCGCGGCCGAGGAACGCCCGGTCCGCGCGCGCCACTTCGCCGATGCTCGGGTAGAAGGCGGTGACCTGGTCGCCGACGGCGCGGTCCACCGGGTAGTTGTCCTTGCCGCCGAGCCAGTAGTTCCACACTCGGGCGTTGTGGGCGATGTCGGTCCGGATCCGGTCGTTCACGCGCGGGCCTTTCGCAGGACGTCGGCGAGTGTGCCGACCCGGTTCGTGGTGACCGCGTCGACCCCGTACATGATCAGCTTACGCATGGTGCGGGCCGTGTCCGGCGTCCAGGCCGAGACGAGCAGACCGTCCCGGTGCACCCGCTCGGTCAGCTCCCGACTCAGCAGCCCGAAGCGGTAGTTGAGCCACCGCGGCCGTACGGCGTCGAGCAGCACCGGGCGGGGCGGCGCGAGCGAGGTCCACGTCAGGGCGATCTCGGCGGCCGGGTCGGCGGCGCGCACCTGGAGCATGGCGACGGCCCCGGCGCAGTAGTACACCCGCTCCCCGGCGCCGCACTCGCGGACCGTGCCCACGATCGTGCGGACCGAGTTCTCGTCGCCGCCCGGCAGGTCCAGCATCAGGCGGTTCTCCCCGGCGGTCAGCAGCGCCTCGCGCAGGGTCGGCACCCCGCCGTACGTCAGCTCGCGGACCTGCTCGTACGAGAGCGAGGCGAGGGGACGGTCGTGGCGCCAGAGGCGCTTCAGCGTGTCGTCGTGGAGGAGGACGGGCACCCCGTCCTTCGTCAGCCGGACGTCGACCTCCACCGCGCCCGCGCCCCGCTCGATCGCCGAGCCGATCGAGCGGAGCGTGTTCTCGCGGACGCGGTACGGGTCGCCGCGATGGCCCACGACGGTGACGTGCCTCCCGGCGGCTTCCCGGAAGGCGGTCAGATCCCTGGCGGTGTCGGAGTCCATGGACCCATTCTCGCCGTCGTCAGCGCGCGAGCCAGCCGTCGGTGTACGTGTCGATCTCGGCGGCGATCCGGGCCTTGCCGGCCGAGTCGAGGAACGAGGCCTCCACCGCGTTCTTCGCGAGGGCGGCGACACCGCGCTCGTCGAGGCCGAGGAGACGGGCCGCGACCGCGTACTCGGTGTTGAGGTCGGTGCCGAACATCGGCGGGTCGTCGCTGTTGACCGTGACGAGGACGCCGGCCTCCACCATCCGCCGGATCGGGTGCTCGTCCAGGGTGGCGACGGCGCGCGTGGCGATGTTCGAGGTCGGGCAGACCTCCAGGGCGATGCGGTGCTCCGCCAGGTGGGCGAGGAGCGCCGGGTCCTGGACCGAACTGGTGCCGTGGCCGATGCGCTCGGCCCCCAGGTCGTTGATCGCGTCCCAGACCGTCTGCGGTCCCGTCGTCTCGCCCGCGTGCGGCACCGAGTGCAGACCGGCCGCCCGTGCCAGGTCGAAGTACGGCTTGAACTGCGGACGCGGCACCCCGATCTCCGGGCCGCCGAGACCGAAGGAGACCAGGCCCTCGGGGCGCAGGCCGTCGGTCGTGGCGAGGCGCGCGGTCTCCTCGGCGGAGACGAGGCCGGCCTCGCCCGGGATGTCGAAGCACCAGCGCAGGACGGTGCCGAACTCGGCCTCGGCCGACTTGCGGGCGTCCTCGATCGCCGCCATGAAGGCGCGCTCGTCGATGCCCCGGCGGGTGGAGGAGTACGGGGTGATGGTCAGCTCGGCGTACCGGATGTTCTGCCGGGCCATGTCACGGGCGATCTCGAAGGTGAGGAGCCGGACGTCCTCGGGGGTGCGGACCAGGTCGACGACCGACAGGTAGACGTCGATGAAGTGCGCGAAGTCGGTGAACGTGAAGTAGTCGGCCAGCGCCTCCGGGTCCGTGGGGACCTTGGAGTCGGGGTGCCGGGCCGCCAGCTCGGCCACGATGCGGGGCGAGGCGGAGCCCACGTGGTGGACGTGCAGCTCGGCCTTGGGCAGGCCCGCGATGAAGGGATGGAGATCGGTCATCGGATCATCGTAGGCCGGGCGGTTCCCCCGGAGGGGTGAGGCCTTAGCATGGCGGGACCATGATGGGGGAGGCCCATGTCTGACAATCGAGACCAGTCGCGGGACGGGTACGACCCGACGGACCCGTGGGCTCCGCCGAACCGTGACGGGGTGGAACTGAGCAAGCCGGTGACGCCGTCGCCGGTGCACGACCAGCAGACCGTCACGTCCATGCCGCTGACGCCGGACACCGGAGCGGTACCGCCGCCGCCGGTGGCACCCGGCGGCCCGGCGGCCACCTCCGGCGCGTACGGCTACCCGGCGGCGGACACGTCCGGCGGGTACGGCTACCCGACGGCCCCGACGCCGGTCACCCCGGCGCCCGGAGCGCCCTCCGGATACGGCTATCCCGGGTACCCGTCGTCGTACGGCAGCGGCTACCCCGGCCAGTCCGGCTACCCGCAGTCCCCGTCCAACGGCATGGGGACGGCCTCGATGGTGCTCGGCATCATCGCGGTGGCGGGCTTCTGCCTGTACGGCCTGGGGATGGTCCTCGGCATCCTGGCGCTGATCTTCGGCGTCATCGGCATGAAGAAGGCGGGCCGGGGCGAGGCGACCAACCGGGGCATGGCGCTCGCGGGCGTCATCCTCGGCGCGATCGGCACCGTGGTGAGCGCCGTCTTCCTGGGCTTCGTCATCTGGGCGGTCACCCAGGACCCCTCGACCTTCGAGGACTCGGGGACCGACGGGGACCCGTTCGGATCGAGCCTGGTGGTCGAGAGCGGCCGCTGAGGTCGTTCCTGTGGGAACCCTGCGGGAAAGGGCCCCGCACCGGTCTCCGGTGCGGGGCCCTCCCGCGTCTCAAGCCCCCCGCAGCCGCTCCCGTGCCTCCATGAGGGCGAAGCCCAGGAGGTTCAGGCCGCGCCACCGGGCGGGGTCGTGGGCGCCGGGGTCGTCGGCGGCCATGCCGATCCCCCAGACGCGGTCCACCGGACTGGCCTCCACCAGGACACGGGTGCCCGTCCCCAGGAGGTACGCGCGCAGCGCCTCGTCCGAGGCGAACTTGTGGACGCTGCCCGCCACGACGATCCCGAAGCGCTCCCGCTCCCACACGGCCTGGTCGAAGTCCCTCACGAGCCGCCCAGCCTTCTTGGCCTCGGCCGGGGTGCGGGCGGTCAGCGCGGCCCGCTCGGCGTCCGGGTCCCCGAAGAGCCGGGCCTTGGCCGCCATCATCCAGTGCTCCGCCGTCGCGTAGGGGACGCCGTCGACCACGAAGGGTGCCGGCCACCACTGGCTCAGACAGCTCGCCGAGAGGCGTCCCTCCGGGTGCGGACGGTGCCCCCAGAAGTGCAGCCACTTGACCTTGTCACCCCTGTTGACCTGCTGCGTCAGCTCCTCGATCTTGTTCATGCACGCGAGTCTGACAGCCGCCACGGACACTCCGTACGGAGATTTTCGGGGCGCCTCGACACATGGTCGACCGATTCCGTCGCGTAACCAAAAGGCAACAACGGAATCACTTGTTGGAGTGCCTGCCCTCTGTCAGGATCGGCACTCAATTCAAGCTGGGACAACGGAGAGCGTCATGGGCAACCGCTTCCAGGTGACGGGCCGCTTCGCGGACGGCGCGCAGTACATCGGCGGGCGGCTCCGTGCCGGAACGTCCGGTCAGGAACACCACGTGATCGATCCGGCCACCGGGGAGAGCGTCTACACGTACACGCTCGCCTCCACCGCCGACGTCGACGAGGCCGTGGCCGCGGCCAGGGCGGCGTTCCCGGGCTGGGCGGGCGCCACCCCGGGCGAGCGCTCCGACGCGCTGCACCGGTTCGCCGGGATCCTCGCCGAACGGGCCGAGGACTTCGCCCGCGTGGAGTCCCTCCAGTGCGGCAAGCCCCTCAAGCTCACCACCGAGTTCGACGTGCCCGGCACCGTCGACAACACCGCCTTCTTCGCGGGGGCCGCACGCCACCTCCAGGGCCAGTCGGCCGGCGAGTACAGCGGCGACCACACCTCGTACATCCGGCGCGAGCCCCTCGGTGTCGTCGGCTCCATCGCCCCCTGGAACTACCCCCTCCAGATGGCCGCCTGGAAGATCCTGCCGGCCGTCGCCGCCGGCAACACGATCGTCCTGAAGCCCGCCGAGCTCACCCCGCTGACCTCCCTGATGTTCGCGCAGGCCGCGACGGACGCCGGCATCCCCGACGGCGTGATCAACATCGTCAACGGCGCCGGCCGGACCGTCGGCGAACACCTCGTCGGCCACCCCGACGTCGTCATGACCTCCTTCACCGGCTCCACCCCGGTCGGCAAGCGGGTCGCCGAGATCGCCACCGCCACCGTGAAGCGCCTCCACCTGGAACTCGGCGGCAAGGCCCCGTTCGTCGTCTTCGACGACGCCGACCTGGAGGCCGCCGCCCACGGCGCCGTCGCCGCCTCCCTCATCAACAGCGGCCAGGACTGCACCGCCGCCACGCGCGCGTACGTCCAGCGCCCGCTCTTCGACGCCTTCGTCGCGCGCGTCGCCGAACTGATGGAGACCGTCCGCCTCGGCGACCCCTTCGAGCCGACCACCGACCTCGGCCCGCTCGTCAGCCACCGCCACCGCGACAGCGTCGCCGGCTTCGTCGAGCGCGCCCGCGCGTACGCCACCGTCGTCACCGGCGGCGAAGCTCCTGGAGGTGACCTCAAGGACGGTGCGTACTATCGTCCGACCCTGATCACCGGAGCCGCGCAGGACAGCGAGGTCGTGCAGTCGGAGATCTTCGGCCCGGTTCTGGTGGCCCTGCCCTTCGACAGCGACGACGAGGGCATCCGGCTCGCCAACGACACCCCCTACGGTCTGGCCGCCTCGGCCTGGAGCCGTGACGTCTACCGGGCCAACCGCGCCACCCGGGAGATCAAGGCGGGATGCGTGTGGGTCAACGACCACATCCCGATCATCAGCGAGATGCCCCACGGCGGCACCAAGGCATCCGGTTACGGAAAGGACATGTCGGCGTACTCCTTCGAGGAGTACACGCAGGTCAAGCACGTGATGTTCGACAACACCGCGGTGGCGGCGAAGGACTGGCACCGCACGATCTTCGGGGACCGATAGCAGTTCGCCGCGGGACCAGCGGCTCACACCATCCCGAAAGGGCACAGCGCATGGAGCAGTACGAGCCTGACAGCCTGTCCGCCGCGCAGACGGCGGCGATACGACGCAGCCTGACGAGCGGCCGGGGCGCCCTCACCCGCCGTTCGATGCTGCGCGCGGGCGGCGTCGGCGCGCTCACGGTCGGCGGCCTCGCCGGTCTGAGCGCCTGTGGCATCCCGCCGGCCAAGCGGGAGGGCCAGGGCCCCGCGTCCATCGACGTCTCGGCCAAGGAGAAGACCCTCGCCTTCTCCAACTGGACCGAGTACATGGACGTCAGCGAGGACGAGAAGGCCCGCCCCACCCTGGAGGCGTTCACGAAACGCACCGGGATCAAGGTCAAGTACACCGAGGACATCAACGACAACGTCGAGTTCTTCGGCAAGATCAAGCCGCAGCTCGCGGCCGGCCAGGACACCGGCCGTGACCTCATATGCGTCACCGACTGGCTCGCCGCCCGCATGATCCGGCTCGGCTGGGCGCAGAAGCTCGACCCGGCCAACCTGCCCAACGCGTACGCCAACCTCTCCAGCCAGTTCCGCCGCCCCGACTGGGACCCGGGCCGGTCCTACTCGTACCCGTGGACCGGCATCTCCACCGTCATCGCGTACAACGCGAAGGCGACCGGCGGGAAGAAGGTCGACTCGGTCACCCAGCTCCTGGACGACCCCTCGCTCAAGGGCCGGGTCGGTTTCCTCACCGAGATGCGCGACTCCGTCGGCATGACCCTGCTCGACATGGGCAAGGACCCGGGGAACTTCACGGACGCCGACTACGACGCGGCCGTCGGACGCCTCCAGAAGGGCGTCGACAAGAAGCAGATCCGCCGCTTCACCGGCAACGACTACACCTCCGACCTGGACAAGGGCGACATCGCCGCCTGCCTCGCCTGGGCCGGCGACATCATCCAGCTCCAGGCGGACAACCCGGACATCAGGTTCTCCATCCCGTCCGCCGGCTACATCACCTCCAGTGACAACCTGCTCGTCCCCGCGCAGGCCCGGCACAAGACGAACGCCGAGAAGCTCATCGACCACTACTACGAGCTTCCCGTCGCCGCCCAGCTCGCCGCGTACATCAACTACGTCTGTCCCGTCGACGGGGTGAAGGACGAGCTCGCCAAGATCGACCCCGAGCTCGCGAACAACACGCTGATCCTCCCGGACAAGGCCATGGCCAGGAAGTCGCACGCCTTCCGCTCCCTCACCAGCGCGGAGGAGACCGCGTACGAGGCGAAGTTCGCCAAGCTCATCGGCGCCTGAGGCCCACGTCGTCCACCTCTCTCACTCCCCTGGGACCACAACCCATGACTGACAAGAACACCGGCGGCGACGTCCGTCTCACCGGGATCAGCAAGTCGTACGGCTCCTTCACCGCCGTCCACCCGCTCGACCTCACCATCCCGCAGGGCTCCTTCTTCGCCCTCCTCGGCGCCTCCGGCTGCGGCAAGACCACCACGCTGCGCATGATCGCCGGCCTGGAGGACCCGAGCACCGGCACCGTCTTCCTCGGCGACACGGACGTCACCGACCTCCCGCCGTACAAGCGGCCGGTCAACACCGTCTTCCAGTCCTACGCGCTCTTCCCGCACATGGACATCACCGAGAACATCGCCTTCGGCCTGCGCCGACGCGGCATCAAGTCGGTGAAGAAGCAGGTCGACGACATGCTGGAGCTCGTCCAGCTCGGCGACAAGGCCCACCACAAGCCGCACCAGCTCTCCGGCGGCCAGCAGCAGCGCGTCGCCGTGGCCCGCGCGCTCATCAACCACCCGCAGGTGCTGCTCCTCGACGAGCCGCTCGGCGCCCTCGACCTCAAGCTGCGCCGTCAGATGCAGCTGGAGCTCAAGCGGATCCAGACCGAGGTCGGCATCACCTTCGTGCACGTCACCCACGACCAGGAGGAGGCCATGACGATGGCCGACCAGGTCGCGGTGATGAACGGCGGCCGCGTCGAGCAGCTCGGCGCCCCCGCCGACCTGTACGAGAACCCGAGCACGACGTTCGTCGCCAACTTCCTCGGCACCTCCAACCTCATCGAGGCCGAGGTCCTGGAGACGGGTTCCCCCAGCGCCGACGTGCTCGTCACGGCGGGCGGCGGCAAGCTCCGGGTGCCCGGCGACCGCTGTACCTCCGCCGTCCGCCAGGGCGGCAAGGTGCTCGTGGGCGTCCGCCCCGAGAAGATCTCGCTCGCGCACGCCGACGACGCGGGCACGATCGCCGACGGCCGCAACCGGGTCACCGGCCGGATCGCCGACTCCTCGTTCATCGGCGTCTCCACCCAGTACGTGGTGAACAGCCCGGCGGGCGCGGAACTCCAGGTGTACGAGCAGAATATCGAGCGGGACACCCGACTGGTTCCCGGCGCCGAGGTCGTCCTGCACTGGAACCCGGCGCACACCTTCGGCCTCGACGCGGCCCAGGACATCGACGCGGGCGTGGAGACGGTGGAGGACTCCCTGTGAGCGCCCCCACCCTGACGAAGGAGGCGCCGGCCCCGGCCGAAGAACCGGCTCTGCGCAAGCCTCCCACCCGCAAGCGGCTCGTCCCGTACTGGCTGCTCGTGCCCGGCATCATCTGGCTGCTCGTCTTCTTCGCGCTGCCGATGGTCTACCAGGCCTCGACCTCGGTGCAGACCGGCTCCCTGGAGAAGGGCTTCCAGGTCACCTGGCACTTCCAGACCTACTGGGACGCCTTCCAGGAGTACTGGCCGCAGTTCGTCCGCTCCCTGCTCTACGCCGGGACCGCGACCCTGCTCTGCCTGCTGCTCGGCTACCCGCTGGCGTACCTGATCGCCTTCAGGGCCGGCCGCTGGCGCAACCTGCTCCTCGTCCTCGTCATCGCGCCCTTCTTCACCAGCTTCCTCATCCGCACGCTGGCGTGGAAGACGATCCTGGCCGACGACAGCCTCGTCGTCGACGCGCTCAACGCGCTCCACGTCCTGGACGTGACCAGCTGGATCGGCTGGACCGAGGGCGACCGCGTCCTCGCCACCCCGATGGCCGTCGTCTGCGGTCTGACGTACAACTTCCTGCCCTTCATGATCCTGCCCCTCTACACCTCCCTGGAGCGGATCGACGGGCGGCTCCACGAAGCCGCGCAGGACCTGTACGCCTCCCCGGCGACCACCTTCCGCAAGGTGACCTTCCCGCTGTCGATGCCCGGCGTCGTCTCCGGCACCCTGCTCACCTTCATCCCGGCGAGCGGCGACTACGTCAACGCCGAACTGCTCGGCTCGACCGACACCAAGATGGTCGGAAACGTCATCCAGTCGCAGTTCCTGCGGGTCCTCGACTACCCGACGGCGGCCGCGCTCTCCTTCATCCTCATGGCGATCGTGCTGGTCATGGTCACCGTCTACATCCGCCGAGCGGGAACGGAGGACCTGGTCTGATGCGTTGGATCCGCCGCAACCTCGTCGTCATCGCGGGCCTGCTGACGCTCGCGTACATGATCCTGCCGAACCTCGTCGTGATGGCGTTCTCGTTCAACAAGCCGAACGGGCGCTTCAACTACTCCTGGCAGCGGTTCTCCCTGGACGCCTGGAAGGACCCCTGCGGCGTCGCCGACATGTGCGCGTCGCTCTCGCTCTCCCTCCAGCTCGCCGCCTGGGCCACCGTCGGCGCCCTCGTCCTCGGCACGCTGATCGCCTTCGCGCTGGTCCGCTACCGCTTCCGGGCGCGCGGCTCGATCAACTCGCTGATCTTCCTGCCGATGGCGATGCCCGAGGTCGTCATGGCCGCCTCGCTGCTCACCCTCTTCCTCAACATGGGGATCGAGCTGGGCTTCTGGACGGTCCTCATCGCCCACATCACGTTCTGTCTGTCGTTCGTCGTGACGGCGGTCAAGGCCCGGGTCATGTCCATGGACCCGCGCCTGGAGGAAGCCGCGCGCGACCTCTACGCGGGCCCCGTGCAGACCTTCCTGCGCGTCACCCTGCCGATCGCCGCGCCCGGCATCGCCGCCGGCGCCCTGCTCGCCTTCGCGCTCTCGTTCGACGACTTCATCATCACCAACTTCAACGCGGGTCCCTCCACCGTGACCTTCCCCATGTTCGTCTGGGGCTCGGCGCAGCGAGGAACCCCCGTACAGATCAACGTCATCGGCACCGCGATGTTCGTCCTCGCGGTACTGATGGTCCTGGCCGGACAGATCATCACGAACCGGCGCAAGAAAACAGCAACAGCCTGAGCAATAGGCAGCTCAGGCACCGAAGGAGTTGGAAACCATGGCCCCAGTCGCCATGCGTCTCGCTGCACAATCTCTCTCCGACGCCCAGCCCGTCCCCTTCTGGCTGGAAGATCCCGGCAAGCCCGGCGCCCTGCCCGCCCTCACCGGCACCGAGAAGTGCGATCTCCTCGTCGTCGGCGGCGGCTACAGCGGACTGTGGACCGCGCTCCTCGCCAAGGAGCGCGACCCCGCCAGGGACGTCGTACTGATCGAAGGCCGCGAGGTGGGCTGGGCCGCCTCGGGCCGCAACGGAGGATTCTGCGCCGCCTCCCTCACCCACGGTTTCGGCAACGGGCTCGCCCGCTGGCCGGGCGAGCTGCCGAAACTGGAGGAGCTCGGCGAGCACAACCTCGACGCCATCGAGGAGGCGGTCGCCCGCTACTCCCTGGACTGCGACTTCGAGCGCACCGGCGAGCTCGACGTCGCCACCGAGCCGTACCAGGTCGAGGAACTGGCCGAGGTGTACGAGGAGATCGACCGGCTCGGCCTCGCGGACGGCATCGAACTCCTCGACCGGGACGCCGTCCGCGCCGAGGTCGACTCGCCGACCTTCCTCGGCGGTCTCTGGGACCGCCGGGGCGTGGCCATGCTGAACCCGGCCAAGCTGGCCTGGGGCCTCAAGCGGGCCTGCCTCGACCTGGGCGTGCGGATCTTCGAGAACACCCCCGGGCTCGAACTGGTCTCCGTGGGCGCCGGCATGGGCGTCCGCACCCCGTACGGCCGGGTCGTCGCCCGCCGGGTCGCGCTCGGCACCAACGTCTTCCCCTCGCTGGTCAAGCGCGTCCGCCCGTACACCGTCCCGGTCTACGACTACGCCCTGATGACCGAGCCGCTCAGCCCCGAGCAGCTCGCCTCGGTCGGCTGGAAGAACCGGCAGGGGCTCGGCGACTCCGCCAATCAGTTCCACTACTTCCGGATCACCGCCGACAACCGGATCCTCTGGGGCGGCTACGACGCGATCTACCCCTTCGGCGGCAAGCTGAACGCCGAGATGGACCACCGCCCGGAGACGTACCTCAAGCTCGCCGAGCACTTCTTCCGCTGCTTCCCGCAGCTGGAGGGCCTGCGCTTCAGCCACGCCTGGGGCGGCGCGATCGACACCTGCTCCCGCTTCTCGGCCTTCTTCGGTACGGCGTACCGGGGCAAGGTGGCGTACGCGGCCGGGTTCACCGGCCTGGGCGTGGGGGCCACCCGCTTCGGCGGCGACGTGATGCTCGACCTGCTCGCGGGGGAGCGCACCGAGCGCACCGACCTGGAGATGGTCCGCTCCAAGCCGCTGCCGTTCCCGCCCGAGCCGATCGCCTGGGCCGGCATCGGCATCACCAAGTGGTCGATGGCGCGCGCCGACGAGAACGGCGGACGGCGCAACCTGTGGCTGAAGGCCATGGACCGGGTGGGACTCGGCTTCGACAGCTGAACCGTCGTCACGCACCGACGCCGTGTGACGTACGTCACGATCGATGGGTGGCTGAATCCGCGTAAGAGAAGTCGCCCGAACAGCTCTCTCCGTACGGACACCGTGTCCCTACGGAAGGAGATCGTCGCGATGACTGGTACGGGGGCCTCGGGCGCCAGGAGCGCGGTGGAGTGGCTGGTCTCGGTCGCACCCGATCCCGACGCCTGCCGGTGGGAGTGGGAGCGCAACCCGCACGGGGTCGCGCTGCTGCCCGCCGGCAGGCGCTGGGACGTGCTGATCCTGTCGGCGGAGCTCGGCTACCCGACACTCGACGTGCTGACCCGCCTGGTCGACCGGCCGGGCCCGGTCCTCGCCGACTTCGGTGACGCCCGCATGGGCTTCTTCGTCCCGCCCGGCACCGCCACCCGCTGGCTCGGCACGGGCGTGCGCGGCGCGGGCGCCGGGACCTGGATCGTGGTCCCCTACCCGGGGCGGGCGGCGGGCGCGGTCCGCTGGCTGGTGGCGCCGGACGGCGCGGGCACCCTCACCGACGCGGCCCTGCTCGAACTGGCGATGCACGAGGCGGCGGGGCGGCTGGCCAGGGGGGAAGGGGGATCCGGCGGAAGGTGAGGGAGGTGTCGTCCGGACAGAGGTCTTGACCACTTGATTGGTCTGGACCATGCTGTGGCGCGCTCGCACCTCGATTCCCCCACCCCCGGAGGCAGTTGTGGAACGCGTCAGACACCTCACCCTGCTCCTCGCGGGCGCCCTCGCCGCCGGCGGACTCGCCGCGCTCACCCCCGCGGCCCAGGCCGCCGACGCCGAACTCGCCCGCAACGGCGGCTTCGAGGCCGGCCTCGACGGCTGGACCTGCACGGCGGGCAGTGGCGCCGCCGTCTCCTCGCCCGTGCGCAGCGGTACGAAGGCGCTCCAGGCGACTCCCGCCGGCAGCGACAACGCCCGCTGCTCCCAGACCGTCACCGTCAAGCCGAACTCCACGTACACGCTCAGCGGCTGGGTGCGCGGCAGCTACGTCTACCTCGGCGCCTCCGGCACCGGTACCACCGACGTCTCCACCTGGACGGGCTCCGCCCCCGACTGGCAGAAGCTCAGCACCGCCTTCACCACGGGCGGCTCCACCACCTCGGTCACGATCTACACCCACGGTTGGTACGGCACGCCCGCCTACCAGGCCGACGACCTCTCCCTGTACGGCCCCGGCGGCGACCCCGTCCAGCTCCCGGCCGCCCCCACCGGACTCACGGCCGGCTCCCCGACCTCCACCTCCGTACCGCTGACGTGGGCAGCGGTCCCCGGCGCCACCTCGTACAAGGTCCACAAGGGCGGCGCTCTCCTCGCGACCGTGACCGGCACCTCGTACACCGCCACCGGTCTCGCCCCCGCCACCTCCCACACCTTCCAGGTCTCGGCCGTGAACAGCGCGGGCGAGTCCCCGAAGTCGGCGGCCGTGACGGCGACGACGACCAGCGGCGGCGGGGGCGGCAACCCGGGTCTCCCCGCGCACGCCCTCGTCGGCTACCTCCACGCGAGCTTCGCCAACGGCTCCGGCTACACCCGGATGGCCGACGTCCCCGACTCCTGGGACGTCATCAACCTCGCCTTCGGCGAACCGACCTCGGTGACCTCCGGTGACATCCGCTTCAGCCTGTGCCCGGCGACCGAATGCCCGAACGTCGAGTCCGTCACGGACTTCAAGGCGGCGATCAAGGCCAAGCAGGCCGCCGGGAAGAAGGTCCTGATCTCCATCGGCGGCCAGAACGGCCAGGTCCAGCTCTCCACCACCGCCGCCCGTGACGCCTTCGTCTCCTCCGTCTCGAAGATCATCGACGAGTACGGGCTCGACGGCCTCGACATCGACTTCGAGGGCCACTCCCTCTCGCTCCAGACCGGCGACACCGACTTCCGCAGCCCCACCAGCCCGGTCATCGTGAACCTCATCCAGGCGGTCAGGACCCTCAAGGCCAAGTACGGCGCCGGCTTCGTCCTCACCATGGCCCCGGAGACCTTCTTCGTCCAGCTCGGCTACCAGTACTACGGCTCAGGCCCCTGGGGCGGCCAGGACCCGCGCGCCGGCGCCTACCTCCCGGTCATCCACGCCCTGCGCGACGACCTGACCCTGCTCCACGTCCAGGACTACAACTCGGGCCCCATCATGGGCCTGGACAACCAGTACCACTCGATGGGCGGCGCCGACTTCCACATCGCCATGACCGACATGCTCCTCACCGGCTTCCCCGTCGCCGGCAACACGGACCGCTTCTTCCCGGCCCTCCGCGCCGACCAGGTCGCGATCGGCCTCCCCGCCTCCACCCAGGCGGGCAACGGCCACACCGCCCCGGCCGAGGTGAACAAGGCCCTGAACTGCCTCACGAAGAAGACCGACTGCGGTACGTACCGGACCCACGGCACCTGGCCCGCCCTGCGCGGCCTGATGACCTGGTCGATCAACTGGGACCGCTACGGCCAGTGGGAGTTCAGCCGGAACTTCGACGCGTACCGGTGGAGCTGACGGCCAGGATCAGCGACGAGAGACAGAGACTGGCCAGCACGTCCAGCGGCCAGTGGTAGCCCCGCAGGACCAGACCGGTCCCCGTCGCCGCCGTCAGGACGGCGGCGACGGGGAGCAGGCGGTTCGAGACGAGGAAGGCCGCGCCGAAGTAGGCGACCGCGGCCGTGGCCGTGTGGCCCGAGGGGTAGTAGCCCTGCGCCCAGGGCTCCAGCGGGCCGGGGCGGGCCGTCCACTCCTTCAGGGGGATGACGAGGAGCGGGACCGCCGCCATCGCGAGACCCGCGTACAGGGCGGCGGCGCGGCGGCCGCGCCACAGGGCGTACGCCATCGCGCAGAGGAGGACGGGCAGAGCCACCGTCATGTTGCCGAGGTCGGCGCCGAGTTCGGAGAGGGGCCGGGGGACCGTGTCCACCAGGGCCCGGGACACCCGCTCGTCGAGCCTGGCCAGAGGGCCGTGGACGAGCACCTGCCAGGTCACGACGGCGAGGGCGACGAGCGCCGAGAAGAGAGCCGGCCGCCCTGGAACAGGGGGGGTGGTTCCAGGGCGGCCGAGGGGATCGGGCTGCCGCACGCCCCGGGGGGTGTGGGGCGGGCGGCCATCCGATCGGTGAGGAGTTCCGGAGCACGAGGCTCCAGGGGTGTGCGCGACGGCACGGTGTGGGCGGGGCTGGGGAGGCTCCGCCCGGGGTGTTTCTCTCATCTGCGGAAACCGTACGGCAGAGAAGAGGGGACCGACAGCGGGAAACGCATCCCGCCATCGGCCCCCCACAGAGTCTTCACACGGAGCGCCGGATCCGCGGCCGGATCCGCGGCCGGGCCCGTGACCGGACTCGCGACCCGATCTGTGGTCCGATCCGTGGTCGGACCGGTGATCGGACCGGTGATCGCGGACCCGCGATCAGATCTGCGCGAACGCGTTCTCGATGACGTCGAGGCCCTCGTTCAGGAGGTCCTCGCCGATGACCAGCGGCGGCAGGAAGCGCAGCACGTTGCCGTAGGTGCCACAGGTCAGGACCAGCACGCCCTCGGCGTGGCAGGCCTTCGCCAGGGCGCCCGCGGCCTCCGGGTTCGGCTCCTTGGTCGCGCGGTCCTTGACGAGCTCGATGGCGATCATGGCGCCGCGGCCGCGGATGTCACCGATGGCGTCGAACTTCTCGGCCATCGCCGACAGGCGGGCCTTCATGACCTCCTCGATGCGCTTCGCCCTGCCGTTGAGGTCGAGCTCCTTCATCGTCTCGATGGAGCCGAGCGCACCGGCGCACGCCACCGGGTTGCCGCCGTAGGTGCCGCCAAGACCGCCGCCGTGGACGGAGTCCATGATCTCGGCGCGGCCGGTGACGGCGGCGAGCGGCAGACCGCCCGCGATGCCCTTGGCGGTGGTGATGAGGTCCGGGACGATGCCCTCGTCCTCGCACGCGAACCACTGGCCGGTACGGCAGAAGCCGGACTGGATCTCGTCGGCGACGAAGACGATGCCGTTGTCGTTGGCGAACTTCACGATCGCCGGCAGGAAGCCCTTGGCCGGCTCGATGAAGCCGCCCTCGCCGAGGACCGGCTCGATGATGATCGCGGCGACGTTGTCGGCGCCGATCTGCTTGCTGATCTGGTCGATCGCCTGGGCGGCGGCCTCGGGGCCGCAGTTCTCGGCACCGGTGGCCCAGCGGTAGCCGTACGCCACCGGCACGCGGTAGACCTCGGGGGCGAACGGACCGAAGCCCTGCTTGTACGGCATGTTCTTCGAGGTCAGCGCCATCGTGAGGTTCGTACGGCCGTGGTAGCCGTGGTCGAAGACGACGACGGCCTGGCGCTTGGTGTACGAACGGGCGATCTTGACCGCGTTCTCGACGGCCTCGGCGCCGGAGTTGAACAGCGCGGACTTCTTGGCGTGGTCGCCCGGGGTCAGCTCGGCCAGCGCCTCGCAGACCTCCACGTAACCCTCGTACGGCGTCACCATGAAACAGGTGTGGGTGAAGTCCTGGAGCTGCGCGGAGGCGCGGCGCACGACGGCCTCGGCGGAGGCGCCGACGGAGGTCACGGCGATGCCGGAGCCGAAGTCGATCAGACGGTTGCCGTCGACGTCCTCGATGATGCCGCCGCCGGCCCGCTTCGTGAAGACGGGGAGCGTGGAGCCCACGCCACCGGCGACCGTGTCGAGGCGGCGGGCCTGAAGCTCCAGCGACTTCGGACCGGGGATGGCGGTGACGACGCGCCGCTCCTGCGGGACAGCGTTCATGCGGGGCTCCTGGGGGTGTTCTGGACGCACTTGCGGGTTTCCTCCGCAGGCTAGGCGCGGGGGAGGGGCTGAGGCATGCGCCGATCGGGAGTGGTGGGGGGTGTGTCGTTGTCCGTGGTGGACATGAGGCCTCCGCTTCCGCCGCGGCGGGCGCCTCGCCGCTGCGCGGCCACACGGGTGGGCGAAACCCCTCCGGGGCGTCCCCGGGCCACTAGATTGACGATGGCACAGAGACGGCGACCTGGCTGTTCAGGGGGCAGGGGTTCATGGAGACCGACGGCACGTACGAGTCACGCGACACGCGGGGGAGCGCGGTCCCGCGTCCGGCGGGACCGCCCGTGCCACCCGGCCCCCCGCCCCGGGGATCCGCCGGTCAGCCGTCCTGGGGGCCCGCGGGACCGCCGTCCCCTGGGTCGGCCGGTCAGCCGTCCCGGGGATCCGCCGCCTCTCCGCCCCCGCGGCCCGCCGGACCCCCGCCCCAGGGGGCCGTCGCCTCCCCGCCCCCGCGGCCCGCCGTCTCGCCCCCGCCCGCCCACGTGTCCGCGCGCGTCGGGGTCGCCGAGTGGCTGCGCATCCCCCGCCCCGCCGCCGCCCCCGGCATCTGGCGGCTCGGGCACCGCGAGCGGCCCGAGCGGGAACCCGACCTCGTGCCCGGCCGCCAGCTGATCACCGGCGCGTTCGTCGCGTACCTCTGCGGCTGGCTCCTCTGGTCGCTGCTGTGGAACGGCTACCTGGAGGGGTGGTGGATCTTCGTCAACGACTGGTGGCTGCTGCCCATGCTGTGGCTCGTCCCCAGCGAATGGCGGAACCCCACGCACCCCGACGTCGAGTTGTACGTCGGCGCCTCCTACCTCTGGTACGGCATCCTCCTCACCCTCTTCGCCGTCGGCTTCGGCCGCGTCGGGAACTGGCGCGACATCTGGCAGCGGTACGGCGTGCCCATCTGGCCGCTGTTCGTGCTCCTGCCGGGCGTCTGGCGCGAGATGCCCCGCACGGTCACCTGGCTCACCTGGGTCTCCAGCCTCTACTACGTGCTCCTCGCCGCCTCCCTCGTCGCCGCCGTCTGCCGGGTCGGCAGCTGGCCGCCCGTACGGCGACGTCTGGAACGCGGCTCCGCGACCGGCGCCCCGCCGCCGCCCGCACCGGCCGCCGACCCCGCCGAGTGGCCCGACCTGCGTGACGCCGGAGTGGCCGAGGCCGCGGCCCGGCTCGCCGAGGCCACCCGCCAGGGGGTGCTCGGCGACGTCGACTACGCCCGGATCCGGCGTGCCTGGCAGGGCGTACGGACCAGGCCCGAGCGGCTCGCCGCCTTCACCGAGGCCGTCCGCGCCCGTGGGGCCGCCGCCTGCGGCCACCCCTCCGGCCTGCGCGACCTGCCCGTCCGCACCGCCACCCACGACCTCGCCACCGGCCAGGTCCTCATCGGCACCGCCGCCGACCACCCCCGCAACCCCTACGCCCGGCGCACCACCGGCGTCGCCCTGGAACCGGCCCTGCTCGGCACCTCGCTGCTCGCCGTCGGGCCCGCGGGGGCCGGGAAGACCGCGCGACTCGTGCGGCCCGTCGTCGAGTCGCTCTGTCTGCAGGCGCTCGCCAACCGCGCCGCGGTCGTCGCCGTCACCGCCCAGGGCCCGGCCCTCGGCCCCGACGAGGCCTTCGACGTCGTCGTCTCGGTGGGGCGGCCGCGGTCCACCCACGACCTCGACCTGTACGGCGGCGCCGACGACCCCGACGAGGCCGCCCGCATCCTCGCCGAGGCCCTCGTCGGGGACCTGGTCGCCGACAACCGCCGGGCCGCCACGGCGGTCGCCCAGCTGATCGGGCCCTTCCTGGCCGCGTACGGCCGCTTCCCCGGCGTGCCGGAGCTGCGCGAGCTGCTCGTCGGGACGCCCGAGGCGCTCGCGGCGCTGCGGGCGGCCGTCGCGGGCGACGCCGCGCAGCTGCGTGAACTCGACGCCCGGCAGCGGCAGGCCGAGCGCGGCGACGAGGTCGGCGTCCTGCTCGCCGAGCGGATCGCCTTCCTCGACCGGCCCGCCTTCGCCGGCTTCTTCCGCACGGCGGGCGGTACGCACACGGGCGCGGACGCCGCTGAGAACGCCGGTAGGGACGCCGGTACGGACCGCCGCCTCGGCGAGGAACGGGAACGGCCGCAGTTCTCCCTCCGCGCCGTCGAGCACCCCCTCCGCGTCCGCGTCGACCTGCCCGAGCGCGGCCACGCCGAAGCCTCCCGGATCGTCTCCCGGCTGCTGCTCGCCCAGTTCGCCGAGGCCGCCCTCGGACGCCGCGACCGCTCCCTCTTCGCCTGCCTGGTCCTCGACGACGCCACGTACACCGTCACCGGCGACTCGGTGCGGGCCCTCCAGCGACTGCGCTCCGCCAACGCCGGCGTCGTCCTCGCGCTGCGCAGCCTGGAGGACGTGCCCGAGGCGCTGCGCGGGCCGCTGCTCGGGGCCGTCGGCTGCCGGATGGCGTTCGCCGGGATCGCGCCCTGGGACGGCGGACGGTTCGCCGAGGCCTGGGGCACCGAATGGGTGCAGACCCGGGACGTCACCAACCGGCAGATCATCTCCGACGAGCCGCTCACCAAGGCCCTGCACTTCATGCGGCGCCTGGTGACCGGCAAGGCGGCGACGGCCGAGGCCGTGACCGTGCGGGAGGTGGAGCGCGAGCGCTGGTCGGCCTCAGACCTCGCGCACGCCGTCCCCGCCGGACACGCCGTGCTGTCCGTCACCCACGTGCGGGGCGAGCACGCGCCGCCGCTCCTCGTCGACCTGTGGAGCTGAGCGCGCCCCCGCGGACGGGCTGGCACAATCGGGGGCGCCGCTCGGCTGAGCGGCGCCCCCTCGCCCAAAGGTCCGACGGTCCCCAATGCCGCCCACCCTCGCCTCGCTCGTCCAGCACTCCTCCCTGAAGCTCGTCGTCCGCGCAGGTGAGGACCGCCTCGGCACCCCCGTCCGCTGGGCGCACGTCAGCGAGCTCGCCGACCCCGTCCCGTACATGGAGGGCGGTGAGCTCCTCCTCACCACCGCGCTCACGCTCGACGCGGAGGACCTGGAGGCGATGCGCCGCTACGTGCGGCGGCTGCTCGGCGCGGGAGTCGTCGGGCTCGGCTTCGCCATCGGCGTCAACTACGAGGAGATCCCGCCGGCGCTGCTCGAAGCGGCCCGCGAGGAGCATCTGCCCCTCCTCGAAGTGCCGCGCAGGACCCCGTTCCTCGCCATCAGCAAGGCGGTGTCGGCCGCCATCTCCGCCGACCAGTACCGGGCCGTCACGGCCGGCTTCGAGGCCCAGCGCGAGCTGACGAGGGCCGCGCTCGCCGAGGGCCCCGAAGCCGTCGTCGCCCGGCTCGCCGCGCACGTCGACGGCTGGGCCGCGCTCTACGACACCTCCGGCACGGTCGTCGCCGTCTCGCCCGACTGGGCGGCGCGCCGGGCCGCCCGGCTCACCCCCGACGTGGAGCGGCTGCGCGACCGGCCCGCGCCCGCGAGCGCGGTGGTCGGCGGTACGGACGACCGCGTCGAGCTCCAGTCGCTCGGTACCGGACGGCGGGTACGGGGCGCCCTCGCGGTCGGTACGGGCGCCCCCCTCGGGACGGCCGAGCGGTACGCGGTCCACTCGGCGATCGCCCTGCTCACCCTCACCACGGAACGCTCCCGCTCGCTCCAGGCGGCCGAACAGCGGCTCGGCGCGGCGGTCCTGCGGATGCTGCTCGCGGGGCAGCCGGACCACGCGCGCGCGGTGGCCGGGGACGTGTACGGCGGGCTGCTCGACGCCCCCTTCCGGCTGATCGTCGCGGAACCCGCCGGGGGCGACCCGGCCGGCGAACCGCCCCTGCCGGTGCTCGCCGAGTCCCTGGAGGCGGCCGCGGCCCGGGCCGGCGAGGCGGTGCTCGCCGTCGCCGAGAGCGAGCAGCGGCTCGTCGTCCTCGCCGGGGACGGCGGCGCGGTCGTCGCCGCCTGCGAGGGGTACGCGGAGCGGGACGCCGAGGACGCCGGTGTCGCCATCGGGCTCTCGGCCCCGGCGGGACCGATCGCGGCCGCCGCGGCGTACAAGCAGGCCGAGCAGGCGCTCTCGGTGGCCCGTCGACGGGGGAAGGCGCTCGTCGAGCACGAGGACCTGGCGGCGGGCTCGGTCCTGCCGCTCCTCGCCGACGACGCCGTGCGCGCCTTCGCCGACGGGATGCTCCGCGCGCTCCGGGACCACGACGCGACGGGCCGCGGCGACCTGGTCGCCTCCCTGCGGGCCTGGCTCTCCCGGCACGGCCAGTGGGACGCGGCGGCGGCGGACCTGGGCGTCCACCGGCACACCCTGCGCTACCGGATGCGGCGGGTGGAGGAGATCCTCGGCCGCTCCCTGGACGATCCGGACGTACGGATGGAACTGTGGCTGGCCCTGAAGGCGACGGCGGAGGACACGGAGTAGCGGCCGGGCCTGTCATGGCCGGGCCCTTCTGCGGCCGGACCTTTACGGCTGGGCCCTTCCACGGACGGCCCTTCTGCGGCCGGACCTTCAGGCCGGGTTCCCGCCGTCGTCGCCTCCGCCCGCCCGTCGTCCGCTCCGGCGCTGTCCGGCGCGGACCGCCTCGCCGCCCAGCAGCGTCACGGCGGCCACCGCGCGGACCCAGCGGGGGCCGCCCCGCGCCGCCCACACGACACAGCCGCAGCCCGCGAGGGCTAGGACCACGACGCCGATCAGTACGTAAAGGATCATGCTTCCCCCTGGGTTGCCGTGTTCCCGATCCCGCTCCCGCTCCTGCTCCTGCTCTTGCGGTGCGGTCATCCTCCCATCCCTCCCCGACATCCCACCGGCCCTCGCCGTCGCCCGAAGTCCGCCACCCCTGCCCGATTCCGGGCAATTTCCTTGGCCTTCGGGGCCCGTGCTCCGTATTCTCCTGCGCATGACAAGACCCGCCGTCGACCCGGCCCCCGAGGCGCACCCGGACGCCCCCGCACCCCGTACCGCCGTCCCCGCAGCCCCCGCCGCCCCCGCCCGCCGGATCACCGGCGCCGTCTGGGCCGCGCTCGGCATCGTGTACGTCGTGTGGGGGTCCACGTACCTCGGGATCCGGATCGTCGTCGAGACCCTCCCGCCGTTCCTCTCCGGCGGCGCCCGCTTCGTCATCGCGGGCCTGCTCCTCGCCGCGATCGTCGCCTGGCGGCAGGGCCCCGCCGCGCTCAAGGTGACCCGCCGGGAACTCGGCTCCGCCGTCCTCGTCGGTCTGCTCCTCATCCTCGGCGGCAACGGCCTCGTCGTCCTCGCCGAGACCTCCATCCCGTCCGGCCTCGCCGCGCTCCTCGTCGCCGCCGTCCCCGTCTGGGTCGTCCTGCTCCGCGCGGCCTTCGGCGAGCGCCCCGGACTCGGCGCCTTCGGCGGCGTCCTGCTCGGCTTCGCCGGCCTGGGCGTCCTCACCGCCCCCGGCCTGAGCGGCGACGTGAAGATCGGCGGCGTTCTGCTCGTCGTCGTGGCGGCGCTGCTGTGGGCCCTGGGCTCCGTCTCCTCCGCCCGGCTGCCCATGCCCGCCAACCCCTTCACCGCGAGCGTGTACGAGATGCTGACCGGCGGCCTCGCCGCGCTCGCCGTCGGTCTCGTACGCGGCGAACACCACGGCTTCGACCCGGCCGCCGTCTCCGACCGCTCCTGGGTCGCCCTCGCGTACCTGATCGTCTTCGGCTCGCTCGTCGCCTTCACCGCGTACGCCTGGCTCCTCCAGACCGCGCCGGTCTCCCTCGCCGCCACCTACGCCTACGTCAACCCGGTCGTCGCCGTCCTGCTCGGCGCGCTCGTCCTGAACGAGGCCCTGACGTGGCCCATCCTCCTCGGCGGTGCGATCGTCGTCGGCGCCGTCTGCCTCATCGTGTCGACCGAACGGCGCAGATGACCACGCGTCCCCGACCCTGACGCCACTCCGCCGGAAGTGCCCCCTCCGCCAAAGCGGACAGGAACCCCCGTCCATCACTCCACTGAGGACAAGCGCCCGTTCGCCCGCTTCGCCCTAACGTGGCACGAGAGCGCGAGAGCACCCCCTCGCACCACCCCCGAAACGGAAAGGGCCGGTACGCAATGACGACCACCCACGCCTTCTGGCTCGCCGGCCGCGAGGCCACCGGCGACGCCACCTTCGACGTCACGAACTCGTACGACGGACGTCTGGTCGGCAAGGTCAGCGTGCCCACCGAGGCCCAGGTCGAGGAGGCCGTCGCCGCCGCCCACGCCGTCGTCGACGAGTTCGCCGCGACCCCGGCGCACGTCCGCGCCGCCGCCCTCGACCACGTGTCGAAGCGGCTCGCCGAGCGCACCGAGGAGATCGCCCAGCTGATCTCCGCCGAGAACGGCAAGCCCGTCAAGTGGGCCCGCGGCGAGGTCGGCCGTGCCGTCTCCGTCTTCCGTTTCGCCGCCGAGGAGGCCCGCCGCTGGAACGCCGGCGAGGCCCAGCGCCTGGACACCGAGGCCGGCGGCGCGGGCCGCCTCGCCCTCACCCGCCGTATCCCCACGGGCGTCGTGCTCGGCATCGCGCCGTTCAACTTCCCGCTGAACCTCAGCGCCCACAAGGTCGCCCCGGCCATCGCCGTCGGCGCCCCGATCATCCTCAAGCCGGCCCCGTCGACCCCGATCTCCTCCCTGATCCTGGGTGAGATCCTGGCCGAGACCGACCTGCCGGCCGGCTCCTGGTCGATCCTCACCGTGCCGAACGACCGGATGCCCGCCCTCGTCCAGGACGAGCGCCTCCCCGTCATCTCCTTCACCGGTTCCGACAAGGTCGGCTACGCCATCCAGCAGTCGGTGCCGCACAAGCACTGCACCCTGGAGCTCGGCGGCAACGCCGCGGCCGTCGTCCTCCCCGACTGGTCCTCCGAGGCCGACCTGGACTGGGCCGCGAGCCGCATCGCCACCTTCTCCAACTACCAGGGCGGCCAGTCCTGCATCTCCGTGCAGCGCGTGATCGCCGACACCTCGGTCTACGACCGCCTGGTGCCGAAGATCGTCGCCGCCGTGGAGGCCCAGGTCACCGGTGACCCGGCGGACGACGCCACCGACGTCGGCCCGCTCGTCGACGAGGCCGCCGCGAAGCGCGTCGAGTCCTGGGTCGACGAGGCCGTCGCGGCCGGCGCCAAGCTCCTCGCCGGCGGCAAGCGCGAGGGCGCCACCTACGCCCCGACCGTCCTCACCGACCTCCCGGCCGACGTCACCCTGGCCCGCGCCGAGGTCTTCGGCCCGGTCCTGACGATCGCCAGGGTCGACGGCGAGGCCGAGGCCTTCGCCGCGGTCAACGACTCGGACTTCGGCCTCCAGGCCGGTGTCTTCACCCACGACCTGCAGACCGCCTTCCGCGCCCACCGCGCCCTGGAGGTCGGCGGCGTGATCGTCGGCGACGTCCCGTCCTACCGCGCCGACCAGATGCCGTACGGCGGCGCCAAGCGCTCCGGCGTCGGCCGCGAGGGCGTGAAGTTCGCGATGGACGACTACACCTACGAGCGCGTCCTCGTCCTGACCGGCCTCGCCCTGTAACCCGTACGCCCACGGGTCCACGAGACCAGGCGGCCTGAGCCCACTGTGCGGGGGCTCAGGCCGTCTTCTCGTCTTTCCGGACCGCCGGAAATCGGGTACGACGGACAAAGACCCCAGGAGGTGTCCATGTCCGCGCCCACCCAGCGGCCCAAGGTCACCGCACACGAGGCCCGGCAGACCGCCGAGGCCGCACGTGAGCGGGACTGGCACAAGCCGAGCTTCGCCAAGGAACTCTTCCTCGGCAGGTTCCGCCTGGACCTCGTCCATCCCCATCCGCTCCCCGCGGAGGAGGACGCCCGGCGCGGCGAGGCCTTCCTCGCGGCGCTGCGCACGTTCTGCGAGACCCGGATCGACGGCGCCCGCATCGAACGCGAGGCCCGCATCCCCGACGAGACGATCACCGGGCTCAAGGAGCTCGGCGCGCTCGGGATGAAGATCGACCGGAAGTACGGCGGCCTCGGCCTCACCCAGCTGTACTACAACCGGGCCCTCGCCCTCGTCGGCTCCGCCAGCCCCGCCGTCGGCGCCCTGCTCTCCGCGCATCAGTCGATCGGCGTACCGCAGCCGCTGAAACTCTTCGGCACCCAGGAGCAGAAGGACGCCTTCCTGCCCCGGCTCGCCAGGACCGACCTCTCCGCCTTCCTGCTCACCGAGCCCGACGTCGGCTCCGACCCGGCGCGCCTCGCCACCACGGCCGTGCCGGACGGGGACGCGTACGTCCTCGACGGGGTCAAGCTCTGGACCACCAACGGGGTCGTCGCCGACCTGCTCGTCGTCATGGCCCGCGTACCCGCCTCCGAGGGTCATCACGGCGGCATCACCGCCTTCGTCGTCGAGGCCGACTCGCCCGGCATCACCGTCGAGCACCGCAACGCCTTCATGGGCCTGCGCGGCCTGGAGAACGGCGTCACCCGCTTCCACCGCGTGCGCGTGCCCGCCGCGAACCGCGTCGGCCCCGAGGGCGCCGGCCTCAAGATCGCCCTCACCACCCTCAACACCGGCCGTCTCTCGCTCCCCGCGGCCTGCGCGGGCGCCGGGAAGTGGTGCCTGAGGATCGCCCGCGAATGGGCGGGCGTCCGCGAGCAGTGGGGCGGACCGGTGGGCCGCCACGAGGCCGTCGGCACCAAGATCTCCTTCATCGCGGCCACCACCTTCGCCCTGGAGGCCGTCGTCGACCTCGCCTCCCAGATGGCCGACGAGGACCGCAACGACATCCGCATCGAGGCCGCCCTCGCCAAGCTGTACGGCTCCGAGATGGCCTGGCTGATCGCCGACGAGCTGGTCCAGATCCGGGGCGGCCGCGGTTACGAGACCGCCGACTCGCTGGCCGCCCGCGGCGAACGCGCGGTCCCCGCCGAGCAGCTCCTGCGCGACCTGCGGATCAACCGGATCTTCGAGGGCTCGACCGAGATCATGCACCTGCTGATCGCCCGCGAGGCCGTCGACGCCCACCTCTCCGTCGCCGGCGACCTCATCGACCCCGGGAAGTCACTCGCCGACAAGGCGAAGGCCGGTGCGCGGGCCGGCGGCTTCTACGCCCGCTGGCTGCCCGGCCTCGTCATGGGACCGGGACAGCGGCCGGGGGCGTACGCGGAGTTCGGCGAGCTCGCGGCCCACCTCCGGTACGTGGAGAGGGCCTCCCGCAAACTCGCCCGCTCCACCTTCTACGCGATGTCCCGCTGGCAGGGCCGGATGGAGCTCAAGCAGGCCTTCCTCGGCCGGATCGTCGACATCGGCGCCGAACTGTTCGCGATGAGCGCCGCCTGCGTACGGGCCGAACTCCTCCGCACCACCGGTGACCACGGCCGCGAGGCCCACCAGCTCGCGGACGCCTTCTGCCACCAGGCCCGGCTGCGGATCGAGGAGCTGTTCGGGCGCCTCTGGTCCAACACCGACGACCTCGACCGGCGGGTCGTCGACGGGGTCCTCGCCGGGCGGTACACCTGGCTGGAGGCCGGAATCGTCGACCCGAGCGACGACGGCCCCTGGATCGCGGACGCGAGCCCCGGCCCGTCCACGGAGCAGGACGTCCACCGCCGGATCCGGTAGACGCGCCGCGGGCGTACGCCCCGCCCCTCACCCCCGTGTGCTCACCCGTCCCGCCCTGCGGGACGGGTGAGCACACGGGCACGGGCCACGGCAGGATGACGCCCGTGACCGTCATCCACATCCCCGGTTCCAAGTCCGTGACCGCCCGCGCGCTCTTCCTCGCGGCCGCCGCCGAGGGCACCACCACCCTCCTCAGGCCCCTCGCCTCCGACGACACCGAGGGCTTCGCCGAGGGCCTCACCGCCCTCGGCTACGCCGTCCGCCGCGAGAGCGACGCCTGGCACGTCGAGGGCCGCCCCACCGGTCCGGGCGCCACCGACGCCGACGTGTACTGCCGTGACGGCGCCACCACCGCCCGCTTCCTGCCCACCCTCGTCGCCGCCGCCGGCCACGGCACGTACCGCTTCGACGCCTCTGCCCAGATGCGGCGACGGCCCCTCGGCCCGCTCACCACCGCCCTGCGCAGCCTCGGCGTCGACCTGCGCCACGGCGAGAAGGAGGGGCACCACCCGCTCGCCGTCCACGCCCACGGCGTGAAGGGCGGCGCGCTCACCCTGGACGCCGGGCAGTCCTCCCAGTACCTGACGGCCCTTCTCCTGCTGGGCCCGCTCACCGCCGAGGGCCTCGACATCACGGTCACGGACCTGGTCTCGGAGCCGTACGTGGAGATCACCCTCGCGATGATGCGGAGCTTCGGCGCCGAGATCCGCCAGGACGGCCGCACGTACCGGGTCGCTCCCACCGGCTACCGGGCGCGTACGTACGACATCGAGCCCGACGCCTCCACGGCCAGCTACTTCTTCGCCGCGGCCGCCCTCGAACCGGGCCGTTCCGTCACCGTCCCGGGCCTCGGCACCGGCGCCCTCCAGGGCGACCTCGGCTTCGTCGACGTCCTGCGCCGCATGGGCGCCGACGTACGGATCGAGGCGGACCGCACCACCGTCCGCTCCACCGGCACCCTGCGCGGCCTCACGGTGAACATGCGGGACATCTCCGACACCATGCCGACCCTCGCCGCCATCGCGCCCTTCGCCGACGGCCCCGTACGCATCGAGGACGTCGCCAACACCCGGGTCAAGGAGTGCGACCGCCTCGACGCCTGCGCCGAGAACCTGCGCCGCCTCGGCGTCACCGTCCGCACAGGCCCCGACTGGATCGAGATCCACCCCGGCACGCCCACCGGTCCGGCCGAGATCGCCACCCACGGCGACCACCGGATCGTCATGTCCTTCGCGGTCACCGCCCTGCGCACCCCCGGCATCACCTTCGACGACCCGGGCTGCGTGCGGAAGACGTTCCCCGACTTCCACCAGGTCTTCGACAGGTACGTCCACACCGCGTGAAGACCCCACAGCGTTTGCGGCAAGAATGGGGGGCATGAGCGACCGCCCCTCTCCTCTCGCCGATCCCCATATCGCCTTCGACGTGTCCGAAGGACGCCGGGACATCGTCGTCCTCGGCTCGACCGGGTCCATCGGCACCCAGGCCATCGACCTGGTGCTGCGCAATCCCGACCGCTTCCGGGTCACCGCCCTGGCCGCCTCGGGCGGCCGGGTCGCGCTGCTCGCCGAGCAGGCGCACCGGCTGAAGGTCGCCGCGGTCGCCGTGGCCCGCGAGGAGGTGCTGCCGGAGCTGCGTGACGCCCTGAAGGCGCTGTACGGCTCCGAGCCGCTGCCCGAGCTCCTGGCGGGCCCCGACGCGGCCACCCGGCTTGCCGCGTCCCCGTGCCACACCGTCCTCAACGGCATCACCGGCTCCATCGGCCTCGCGCCGACCCTGGCCGCCCTCGAAGCCGGCCGCACCCTCGCCCTCGCCAACAAGGAGTCGCTGATCGTCGGCGGCCCGCTGGTGAAGGCGCTCGCCAAGCCGGGGCAGATCATCCCGGTGGACTCCGAGCACGCGGCCCTCTTCCAGGCGCTCGCCGCCGGGACCCGCGCCGACGTCCGCAAGCTGGTCGTCACCGCCTCCGGCGGCCCCTTCCGCGGCCGTACGCGGAAGCAGCTGGCCGACGTCACCCGCGAGGACGCGCTCGCCCACCCCACCTGGGCCATGGGCCCGGTGATCACGGTGAACAGCGCCACCCTGGTGAACAAGGGCCTGGAGGTCATCGAGGCCCACCTGCTCTACGACATCCCCTTCGACCGCATCGAGGTCGTCGTCCACCCCCAGTCGTACGTCCACTCGATGGTCGAGTTCACGGACGGCTCCACGCTCGCCCAGGCCACCCCGCCGGACATGGGCGGCCCGATCGCCATCGGCATCGGCTGGCCCGAGCGGGTTCCCGACGCGGCCCCCGCCTTCGACTGGACCAAGGCCTCCACCTGGGAGTTCTTCCCGCTCGACACCGAGGCCTTCCCGTCCGTCGGCCTCGCCCGGCACGTCGGCGAACTCGGCGGCACAGCGCCCGCCGTCTTCAACGCGGCGAACGAGGAGTGCGTCGAGGCGTTTCTCGCCGGACGGCTGCCGTTCAACGGAATCATGGATACGGTCACAGCGGTCGTCGCGGAACACGGCGTTCCCGTCACGGGAACCTCTCTCACCGTCCCGGACGTCCTCGAAGCGGAGACCTGGGCGCGCGCCCGGGCCCGAGAGCTCGCAGCGAAGGCAACAGCGGAGGCCCGCGCATGACCGAAATGCTCCTGTACGCCCTGGGCATCGTGCTGTTCGCGCTCGGGCTGCTGGTCTCCATCGCCTGGCACGAGCTCGGCCACCTCTCCACGGCCAAGCTCTTCGGCATCCGCGTGCCGCAGTACATGGTCGGCTTCGGCCCCACGATCTGGTCGAAGAAGCGCGGCGAGACCGAGTACGGCATCAAGGCCATCCCGGCCGGCGGCTACATCCGCATGATCGGCATGTTCCCGCCCGGCGAGGACGGCAAGATCGAGGCCCGCTCCACCTCGCCCTGGCGCTCGATGATCGAGGACGCCCGGGAGGCCTCGTACGAGGAGCTGAAGCCCGGCGACGAGACCCGGCTCTTCTACACGCGCAAGCCGTGGAAGCGCGTGATCGTGATGTTCGCGGGACCGTTCATGAACCTGGTCCTGGCGGTGGCGCTGTTCTTCGGCTCGATGATGACGCTGGGCATCGCGGGCCAGACGACCGAGGTCGCCGGCGTCCAGAAGTGCGTCATCAAGCAGAGCGAGAAGCGCGAGAAGTGCGCGCCGGGCGACCCCGTCTCCCCGGCGTTCAAGGCCGGGCTGAAGGACGGCGACAAGATCGTCGCCTTCAACGGCACGCCGGTCGGCGACTGGGACACCCTCTCCGACCGCATCCGGGACACCATCGGCCCCGCGACGATCACCGTCGAGCGGGCCGGGCAGCGCGTCGACCTGCACCCCACCCTCGTCTCCAACAAGGTCCCGAAGAAGGACGAGGACGGCAAGGTCGTCCAGCCGGTGACCTACATCGACGCCGGCTACCTCGGCTTCGCCTCCAAGTCCGAGGTCGCGCCCCTCACCTTCGTCGAGACCACCAACCGGATGTCCGACCTCCTGGAGAACGGCGTCCACTCGGTCATCGCCCTCCCGGGCAAGATCCCCGGCCTCTGGGACGCCACCTTCGGGGACGGCGAGCGCGCCGACGACTCCCCGGTCGGCGTCGTCGGCGCCGCCCGCATCACCGGTGAACTGATGAACGTCGAGGCCCCGCCGACGACGATCCTCGTGATGTTCATGAACCTGCTGGTCATGTTCAACGTCTCGCTGTTCCTGTTCAACATGCTCCCGCTGCTGCCGCTCGACGGCGGCCACATCGCGGGCGCCCTGTGGGAGTCCGTGCGCCGCCACACGGCCCGGATCTTCAGGCGCCCCGACCCCGGCCCGTTCGACGTGGCCAAGCTGATGCCCGCCGCCTACGTGGTGGCCGGTGTCTTCGTCTGCTTCACCCTGCTCGTCCTCGCCGCCGACATCGTCAACCCGGTGAAACTGACGTAGCTCCCAGGGGGGCCGCACCCGGTGGTGTCCGGCCCCCCGCCCCCGGGGCGGTAACCTCGGAGACCTGAGCCCGCCGACGCACAACCTTGAGGTTGCACAGAAGATGACCGCGATTGCTCTCGGTATCCCGACCGTTCCGACCCGGCTCGCCGAGCGGCGCAAGAGCCGCCAGATCCAGGTCGGCAGCGTGGCCGTCGGCGGTGACGCACCCGTCTCCGTGCAGTCGATGACCACGACCCGCACCTCCGACATCGGCGCGACGCTCCAGCAGATCGCCGAGCTGACCGCCTCCGGCTGCCAGATCGTGCGCGTGGCGTGCCCCACCCAGGACGACGCCGACGCCCTCGCGACGATCGCCCGGAAGTCGCAGATCCCGGTGATCGCCGACATCCACTTCCAGCCGAAGTACGTCTTCGCCGCGATCGACGCCGGCTGCGCCGCCGTCCGCGTCAACCCCGGCAACATCAAGCAGTTCGACGACAAGGTCAAGGAGATCGCCAAGGCGGCCTCCGACGCCCGGACGCCGATCCGGATCGGCGTCAACGCCGGCTCGCTCGACGCGCGGCTCCTGAAGAAGTACGGCAGGGCCACCCCCGAGGCGCTCGTCGAGTCCGCCCTCTGGGAGGCCTCCCTCTTCGAGGAGCACGGCTTCCGCGACATCAAGATCTCGGTCAAGCACAACGACCCGGTCATCATGGTCGAGGCCTACCGCCAGCTCGCCGCCCAGTGCGACTACCCGCTGCACCTGGGCGTCACCGAGGCGGGCCCCGCCTTCCAGGGCACCATCAAGTCGGCCGTCGCCTTCGGCGCGCTGCTCTCCCAGGGCATCGGCGACACCATCCGCGTCTCGCTCTCCGCGCCGCCGGCCGAGGAGATCAAGGTCGGCATGCAGATCCTGGAGTCGCTGAACCTGCGCCAGCGGCGCCTGGAGATCGTCTCCTGCCCGTCCTGCGGCCGGGCCCAGGTCGACGTCTACAAGCTCGCGGAGGAGGTCACCGCCGGCCTCGACGGCATGACCGTCCCGCTGCGCGTGGCCGTCATGGGCTGCGTCGTCAACGGCCCCGGCGAGGCCCGCGAGGCCGACCTCGGCGTCGCCTCCGGCAACGGCAAGGGCCAGATCTTCGTGAAGGGCGAGGTCATCAAGACCGTCCCCGAGTCGAAGATCGTCGAGACCCTCATCGAAGAGGCGCTGAAGATCGCCGAGCAGATGGAGAAGGACGGGGTCGCCAGTGGCGAGCCGACCGTCGCCATCGCGGGCTGAGCACGCGGATCGTCCGCGAGTCCCCTCCGCCCCACCGGGCGGAGGGGTTTCGCGTCCTCTGACGGGCCCTCCCCCGGGGCGCGGGGGTAAAGTGCCTGGACCAGCAGAACGTACGGTGAGGCCCCCCTCGTGTTGACACACCCCACCACCCGGGTCCTCGAACCCGCCGACCTCGGCGCCGCGCTCGCCGTCCTGGAGAGCGCCCCCGTCGAGAACGCCTTCGTGGCGGCCCGCGTCCAGGTCGCCGGGCTCGACCCCTGGCGTCTCGGCGGCGAGATGTGGGGCTGGTACAGCGAGGGCCGACTGCGTTCCCTCTGCTACTCCGGCGCCAACCTGGTGCCCCTGTGCGCCACCCCCGAGGCCGTCCGCGCCTTCGCCGACCGGGCCCGCAGGACCGGCCGCCGCTGCTCCTCGATCGTCGGCCCCGCCGGGCCCACCACCGAGCTGTGGCGGCTCCTGGAGCCCAGCTGGGGCCCCGCCAGGGACGTCCGCGCCCACCAGCCGCTGATGGTCGCCGAGGAACCCTCCGCCACCGTCGCGCCCGACCCGCTGGTCCGCCGCGTCCGCAAGGACGAGATGGACGTGATCATGCCCGCCTGCGTGGCCATGTTCACCGAGGAGGTCGGCGTCTCCCCGCTCGCCAACGACGGCGGCCTCCTCTACCAGGCCCGGGTCGCCGAACTCGTCGGCGCCGGCCGCTCCTTCGCCCGCATCGAGGACGGCAAGGTCGTCTTCAAGGCCGAGATCGGCGCCGCCACCCGCCAGGCCTGCCAGGTCCAGGGCGTCTGGGTCGCCCCCGAGCACCGCGGCAAGGGCCTCTCCGAGACGGGCATGGCCGCCGTCCTCCAGTACGCCCTGGCCGATGTCGCCCCCGTCGTGAGCCTGTACGTGAACGACTACAACACCCCCGCGAGGGCCGCGTACCGCCGTGTCGGCTTCCAGGAGACCGGCGCCTTCATGAGCGTGCTGTTCTGACGTCCCGGCCGCTTGTAGGGTGCGCCGCATGGACGACGCGGAAGTCATGATCGGACCGGTCAATCTCGCCGCCCGGGTGGACGAGGCCCTCGCCGTGCAGGCGCTCGCCTTCGGCCTGGACGAGGGCGAGATCGCCGTACGCCGCCACATCGTGCTGCGCCACCTGCTCAACCCCGGCGCCCGCGCCTACGGGGCCACCACCGCCGACGGGGCGCTCGTCGGATTCGTGTACGGGATGCCCAACGACCGCACCCACTGGTGGTCCACCGTCGTCGAGACGTACCTGCGCGCCACCGGCACCGCCGACTGGCTCGACGACTCCTTCGTCATCACCGAACTGCACGTCCACCCGGCTCACCAGGGGCGTGGCATCGGCCGCGCGCTGATCACCACCATCACCGACACGGCCGCAGAGCCCCGCTCGATCCTCTCCGCGATCGACACGGAGAGCCCGGCCCGCGGCCTCTACCGCTCCCTCGGCTACACCGACCTCGCCCGCCAGGTCCACTTCCCGAGCGCCGCCCGCCCGTACGCCGTGATGGGCGCGCCCCTGCCGCTCAGGCGCAGGAACTGATTTCACCTGCCAGGGGCCACCCGGCTAACCTCGGGGCCATCACCCTCCCCCGAGCTCTCGGCTTCGCTCGAGCAGGGGGGACCCCCAGCCCTGCAGGAGTACGAGAACCATGGCCAACGCACCGGTCCAGCGCATGTCCCAGTTGATGGCGAAGACGCTGCGCGACGACCCGGCCGACGCCGAGGTCCTCAGCCACAAGCTCCTCGTCCGCGCCGGTTACGTCCGCCGCACCGCCGCCGGCATCTGGAGCTGGCTGCCCCTCGGCAAGAAGGTCCTCTCCAACATCGAGCGCATCGTCCGCGAGGAGATGGACGCGATCGGCGCGCAGGAGGTCACCCTCCCCGCGCTGCTGCCCCGCGAGCCGTACGAGGCGACCGGCCGCTGGAACGAGTACGGTGCCGAGCTCTTCCGCCTCCAGGACCGCAAGGGCGGCGACTATCTCCTCGGCCCGACGCACGAGGAGATCTTCACCCTCCTGGTCAAGGACCAGTGCTCGTCCTACAAGGACCTGCCGGTCATCCTGTACCAGATCCAGAACAAGTTCCGTGACGAGGCCCGTCCCCGCGCCGGCATCCTGCGCGGCCGCGAGTTCCTGATGAAGGACTCGTACTCCTTCGACACGGAGGACGAGGGCCTCGCCCGGTCCTACGCCCTGCACCGCGAGGCCTACCAGCGGATCTTCGAGCGCCTCGGCCTCGACTACCGCATCGTCGCCGCCACCGCCGGCGCCATGGGCGGCTCGAAGTCCGAGGAGTTCCTGGCCCCGGCCGAGGCCGGCGAGGACACCTTCGCCGACTGCCCGAACTGCGACTTCGCGGCCAACACCGAGGCGATCTCCTACGAGCTGCAGCCGGTCGACGGCTCCGCCGTCCCGGCCGCCGAGGACATCCCGACCCCCGACACCCCGACGATCGAGACCCTCGCCGCCTCGCTCGGCGTGCCGGCCTCCGCGACGCTCAAGAACCTCCTCGTGAAGGTCGACGGCGAGATCGTCGCCGTGGGCGTGCCCGGCGACCGCGAGGTCGACCTGGGCAAGGTCGAGGAGCACTTCGCGCCGGCGACCGTCGAGATGGTCACCGAGACGGACTTCGCCGAGCGGGCGGACCTCGTACGGGGCTACGTCGGCCCGCAGGGCCTGGAGAAGGTCACGTACATCGCCGACCCCCGGGTGGCCCCGGGCACGGCGTGGATCACGGGTGCCAACAAGGACGGGATGCACGCGAAGAACGTCGTCGCGGGCCGTGACTTCGAGGTCGAGGAGTACGTCGACGTCGTCGTCGTCCAGGAGGGCGACCCGTGCCCCAAGTGCGGCACCGGCCTCAAGCTGGACCGCGCCATCGAGATCGGCCACATCTTCCAGCTGGGCCGCAAGTACGCCGACGCCCTCAAGCTCGACGTCCTCGGCCAGAACGGCAAGCCGGTCCGCGTGACCATGGGCTCGTACGGCATCGGCGTCTCGCGCGCGGTGGCGGCGCTCGCCGAGCAGACCGCCGACGAGAAGGGCCTGTGCTGGCCGGCCGAGGTCGCCCCGGCCGACGTCCACGTCGTCGCCGCCGGCAAGGCGCTCCAGACCGAGCTGGCGCTCGATGTCTCCGACAAGCTGGCCGCGGCCGGTCTCCGGGTCCTGGTCGACGACCGCGCGGGCGTCTCGCCGGGCGTCAAGTTCACCGACTCGGAGCTCATGGGCGTGCCGAAGATCCTGGTGGCGGGCCGCCGTGCGGCGGAGGGCGTCCTGGAGCTGAAGGACCGCCGGACGGGTGAGCGCGAGGAACTGACGATCGCCGAGGCGATCACCCGCCTGACGGCCTAACCCCCACGGGGGCCCCTCGGGCCCCCGTCACGCCCACCCGGTGCGGACCCGCGCCCCGGCCCGGGCCGCGCCCGCCCCGGCTCCGGCGCGCTCCGGGCCGACCCCGCCCCGGGCCGCGCCCGCGCTGCCCGGACCGTTGTGGGCATCTGTTCCGCAAGGGCGATGGGGTCCCCCTGCTCGAGCGAAGCCGAGAGCTTGGGGGAGGGTGGGCACGACCCAACGACGGCGCCGCACCCGTGGTGCACGTTCAGGCCCGGAAGCCTGGGCACGGCGGGGGCGAGGGGCCCACAACGGTAGGGCGGGGCACGGTCGGCCCCTTGCGGAGCGACGCCCACAACGGTGGGGCGGGGCGCGTGGCGCCCGGGGTCAGGAACCGTCCTCGCGAGGGGACGGTTCCACCGACGTGCCCGTCAGGTCCTCGATCGCGTCCGCCGCGTCCGCCCGCCCCGCCAGATACGCCTCCGTCCGCGGCGGCACCGGCGGCGGCATCCCGTGCAGGTGCGTCATCGTCTCCGCGTGCCCCGCACCGGAGCCCGGTGTCGCCCGCTCCAGGAACCGGAGCAGTTCGACCGGGATCGGCAGGACGAGCGTCGAGTTCTTCTCGGCCGACACCGCCATCACCGTCTGCAGCAGCCGCAGCTGGAGCGCCGCGGGCTGCGCGGACATGACCTGCGCCGCCTCCGCCAGCTTCTTCGATGCCTGGAGCTCCGCGTCCGCGTTGATCACCCGCGCCCGCCGTTCCCGGTCCGCCTCCGCCTGTCGGGCCATGGAGCGCTTCATGGTCTCCGGCAGGGACACGTCCTTGATCTCGACCCGGTCGATCTGCACGCCCCAGCCGATCGCGGGGGAGTCCAGCATCAGTTCGAGCCCCTGGTTGAGCTTCTCCCGGTTCGACAGCAGGTCGTCGAGGTCGCTCTTGCCGATGATCGACCGCAGCGAGGTCTGCGCCATCTGCGAGACCGCGAACTTGTAGTCCTCGACCCGGACGAGCGCCTCGGCCGCGTCGACGACCTTGAAGTAGACGACCGCGTCGACCCGGACGGTCACGTTGTCCCGGGTGATGCCCTCCTGCGCGGGCACGGGCATCGTCACGATCTGCATGTTCACCTTGTGCAGCCGGTCCACGGCCGGAACGATCATCGTGAGGCCGGGCGCGCGCACGTCGTCCCGCAGCCGGCCGAAGCGGAAGACCACTCCGCGCTCGTACTGCTTCACCACGCGCACCGCCGTGCCCACGTAGACCGCGGTCGCCGCGGCCGCGCCGGCCACCGCCATGAGCAGCTCTTCGATCATCACGGCCCCCTGGGATCGAGCCGCCGCACGCCGAAAACCGGCGAACGGTACAAAAAGGGTATTCCCTTACAGCCAGCCCGCGAACTCCAGGAGCAGCTCGGCATCCTGCCGCCGGCCCGCCGTCAGCGCCCGCGTGCCCGACTCGACCGCGCGGAACAGGGTCCAGCCGCGCAGCCGCTCCCGGTCCAGGTCCAGGGAGTCGGCCAGTTTGTTGACCCGCCGACGGGCCGACGAGGCGCCCGAGGCCGCGGCCACCAGGTCCTCGACCCGGTCCCGTACGAGCCGGGCCAGGTCGTACGCCCGCTCGCCGACCAGCGGCTCGGGGCCGACGGCGAGCCAGGGCGCCCGGTCGCCGGCCAGGACCTTGCCCTGCCGGAAGTTCCCGTGCAGCAGCACCGTCTCGGCGGCGCCGGCCACCAGCTCCTCGCGCGCCGCGAGCGCCGCGGCCGTCAGCCCGCCGGTCGCCGCGTCGGCCAGGTGGCGGTCCATGGCAGAGGCCTGCCGGGCCGTCCGCTCCGCCACCGTCTCGAAGCCGTGCTCCGCCGGGGGCTCCACCCACAGCTTCCGTACGGTCCCGGCCGCCTCCAGGAGCGCCTTGGCCTCCGGCAGGGAGCGCAGCGAGACCTCGGGGTGCAGCCGTTCGAGGACGAGGGAGCCGTCCTCCGCCTCGTCGAGGAGCTGGACCGTGCCCCAGCCGTTCCAGTGCGCGAGGGCCTCCCGCTCCCGGTCCGGCCGGGCGAACGGGGGCGCGATCTTGAGCGCGGCGGGGGAGCCGTCGGACCGCCGGACGAGGACGACGAGGCTGCTCCGGCCGCCGGGTGCCACCACCCGTTCGACGTCCAGGGAGGCGCGGTCGAGCACGGAAGCGGCGAGGACGGGCAGCGTCCCGAGCCACTCGGTCGCGGCGGCGTCCCCGTACGTCTCACCGAGCGCCTTCACCAGTCGCTGCGGCGGTTCGAAACCCATACGTGCGTTGTTCCTTCGGTCGGGGCGGGGCTCAGACCCGCTCGGCGAGCCCAGGAAAGGTTACGTCGCTGCCGCGCCAGCGGACGGCCCGTACCGCCGCCTCCCTCAGCGCGGCGGCGGCCTCGCGCCGCCGTGGGCCCTCGGTGGCGCGGACCAGGTCGGAGTACACCCCGGCCACCCGGTCCTCCAGGACGGCCGCCAGACGCACGGCGCCGGCCGGGTCCGCGACCAGGAACGGCAGCTCGTACGCGGCCTCCGCCGCCACCGGCGTGCCGCCGAGGTCGCGCACGGCCCGGCGCAGCGCGTCCCGGCGCGCCCGGTGGGCCTCGTACGCGGCCGTGGCCTCGGTCCGCCGCTCGGTGCCGATCCGGCCGCCGACGACCCCGTACCCGTACACCGCCGCGTGCTCGGCGGCCAGCGCCGCCTGGGTGGCGTCGAGGGCGCTCATGCCCGTGCTCCTTCGGTCAGCAGATAGGCGTGCGCGGCGCCGGCGGCGGCCACCGAGGCGAGCAGCCGGGCGTACTCGGGCGGGGCGGTGAGCAGGGCGGCGGCGTGCGCGTCGGAGGCCGTGCGCTCGGCCGCCGCGAGTTCCTCGAGCACGGCCCGGGGATCGGCCGTGACGGGTACGGGCGCGGGGGAGGCGGTCTTCGTCGGGGTCGGGACGGGGGTCGGGGCGGCCGTCGCGGGCCGCACCGCCGTACCGCCCTCGCCGAGGGCCTTCGCGTGCGCCGCCACCGAACGCCGCAGCGGGGTCAGCCGGGGCGCCAGGGCCGGGTGGGCGGCGAGCACCGCGTCGTAACGGTCGAGCAGGGTCCGGGAGGCGGTCACCGAGCGGAGCCGCAGCGCCGCCTCGGCCCGCGCCACGCGTGCGGCCTCTCGCTCAGCGGCGCTCGGCTTCCGGGGACCCGGATCCTCGGAGGTGCAGCCCGCCAGGGCCGCCGCGGCGGCGGCCGAGACCCCCGCCGTCAGGAGTGCGCGCCTGCCCGTCGTCGTCACGCTCTCTCCCTCGGCCGTGGTACGTCGTCGAAGATCGTCCGGATCACCGCAGGCGAGCGTACCCGCGGGCCCCGGAGCGGTGGACGGCAACACCCTCCGGGACCGGATACCCTTTGGTCTGACACGCGACGAACACACAACAGCACACGCGGCCGAGGAGTCACCCGGATGAGCACCACCCAGAGCGACAGGCTGCGCGGACTCGTGGAGCCGCTGGTCCACGCGAAGGGCCTGGATCTGGAAGAGATCGAGGTCTCCCGGGCCGGCCGCCGCGGACTGCTGCGGATCGTCGTGGACTCGGACGAGGGCGTGGAGCTGGACGCCTGTGCCGAGCTGAGCCGCGCGATCTCCGAGAAGCTCGACGAGACCGACGCGATGGGCGAGGGCGAGTACGTCCTCGAAGTCAGCTCCCCCGGCGCCGACCGCCCCCTGACGCAAGCCCGCCACTACGAGCGCGCCACCGGCCGGCTGGTCAAGCTCCAGCTCACCACCGACGGCGCCGCCGAGGAACTGGTCGCGCGCATCCTCGCCGTGGACGAGAACGGCCTCGACCTCGAGGTGCCGGGCGTGAAGGGGCGCAAGCCCACCGCCCGCCGGGTCGAGTTCGCCGACATCGTCAAGGCGCGTGTCGAGATCGAGTTCAACCGCAAGGACAAGAAGGAAGAGGAGGCGTAGCCGTGGACATCGACGTGAAGCTGCTCAAGGGCTTGGCGCATGAGAAGGAGATCTCCTTCGACCTGCTGGTCGAGGCGATCGAGTCGGCCCTCCTCATCGCCTACCACCGCACCCCCGACGCCCGCCGCCACGCGCGCGTGGAGCTGGACCGGGCCACCGGGCACGTGACGGTGTGGGCGAAGGAAGACCCCTCCGACCTGGAGGAGGGCCAGGAGCCCAAGGACTTCGACGACACCCCGTCCGACTTCGGCCGGATCGCGGCGAGCACCGCCCGCCAGGTGATCCAGCAGCGGCTGCGCGACGCCGAGAACGACGTGACGTTCGGTGAGTACGCGCGCCGCGAGGGCGATGTCGTCGCCGGTGTGGTGCAGCAGGGCAAGGACCCGAAGAACGTCCTGGTCCGTCTGGACGACAAGCTGGAAGCCATCCTTCCGGTGCAGGAGCAGGTGCCGGGCGAGGAGTACACCCACGGTCTGCGGCTGCGGACGTACGTCGTCCGGGTGGCGAAGGGCGTCCGCGGTCCGTCCGTCACCCTTTCGCGTACCCACCCCAACCTGGTGAAGAAGCTCTTCGCCCTCGAGGTGCCGGAGATCGCCGACGGCTCGGTCGAGATCTCGGCCATCGCCCGTGAGGCCGGTCACCGCACCAAGATCGCCGTCCGCTCCACCCGTTCGGGCCTGAACCCCAAGGGTGCCTGCATCGGCCCGATGGGCAGCCGCGTCCGCAACGTGATGGCGGAGCTGCTCGGCGAGAAGATCGACATCGTCGACTGGTCGGACGACCCGGCCGAGATGGTGGCGAACGCGCTCTCCCCGGCCCGGGTCTCCAGGGTCGAGATCGTCGACATGGCCGCCCGCTCCGCGCGGGTGACGGTGCCGGACTACCAGCTGTCGCTCGCGATCGGCAAGGAGGGCCAGAACGCCCGCCTCGCCGCGCGACTGACCGGCTGGCGGATCGACATCCGGCCGGACACGGAGCCGAGCGGTCCGCAGGACTGAGACCGTTTTTGGCCAACAACTGTTCGATTCTTGCCCCGAACAGGTGAGGTCGGTACGGGGAGGTAGACTTAATAGTGTCTGGCCGGACGCATGCCCGCGCGTGCCCTGAGCGAACCTGTGTGGGATGCCGGGAGCGAGCGGCCAAAAGCGATCTGCTGCGGATCGTGATGAGCAAGGACGAGTGCGTTCCTGATCATCGCGGTACGCTGCCCGGCCGGGGTGCGTACCTGCACCCCGCCGTGGTCTGTCTCGACCTGGCGGTCCGCCGCCGAGCGTTGCCGAGGGCCTTCAGGGTCCAGGGCCCGCTCGACACCGCGGAACTCCGTCACCACGTCGAGCGGTCGGCACAGCAGTGAAGAAGTACGGCACGGAACACCGTGCGGTCAGGTACCTCGCGAGTTGGAAGTAGGTCGAGATTGCGATGAGCACTCGATGAGTACGCGATGAGTACGCCCATGAAGTAGCGACGGTCCGGCGGTAACCGGACCTCACAAAGGAGCAAAGTGGCTAAGGTCCGGGTATACGAACTCGCCAAGGAGTTCGGTGTGGAGAGCAAGGTCGTCATGGCCAAGCTCCAAGAACTCGGTGAATTCGTCCGTTCGGCGTCCTCGACGATCGAGGCGCCGGTCGTGCGCAAGTTGACTGACGCTTTGCAGGGTCCCGGCGGCAACGCCGGCAAGACCGCTGCCAAGCCCGGCGCGCCCCGCAAGGCAGCGCCTTCCCCCGCCGCGCCGAAGCCGGCGCAGGCATCCCCCGCGCCGTCCCCGGCGCAGGCAGTACGTCCCGCCGCCCCGAAGCCCGGAGCGCCCGCCCCGGCGGCGCCCAAGCCCGCGGCAGCGGAGAAGCCCGCGACGCCGGCCCCCGCCGGTTCGTCGCGTCCCACCCCGGGTCCGAAGCCCCCGGCCGCGCCGAAGCCGGCGCCGGCCTCCCCGGCTCCGACGACCCCGGAGTTCACCGCGCCTCCGTCGGCCCCGGCCGCCGGTCAGCAGCGTTCCGAGCGTCCCGCCGGCGCGACCCCGGGCCCCCGCCCGGCCGCCCGTCCGGGCCAGCAGGCCCCCCGTCCGCAGGGCCAGGGCGCCCCGCGTCCGCAGGGTCAGGGTGCTCCCCGTCCGGGCGGTTCCCGTCCGGCCGGTCCGCGTCCCGGCAACAACCCGTTCACCTCGGGTGGCTCTACCGGCATGGCGCGACCGCAGTCGCCCCGTCCCGGTGGCGGCGCCCCGCGTCCGCAGGGCGGCCCCGGCGCCGTTCCGGGCGCTCCGCGTCCGCAGGGCGGCCCCGGCGGCGCCCCGCGTCCCCAGGGTCAGGGCGGCACTCGCCCCACCCCCGGTGGCATGCCTCGTCCGCAGGCTCCTCGTCCGGGCGGCGCGCCCGGCGGTAACCGTCCGAACCCGGGCATGATGCCGCAGCGTCCCGCTGCCGGCCCGCGCCCCGGTCCTGGCGGCCGTGGTCCCGGTGGCCCCGGTGGCCGTCCGGCAGGTCCCGGCGGTGGCGGCGGCGGTCGTCCCGGCTTCACCGGTCGTCCGGCCGGTCCCGGCGGTGGCGGCGGCGGCTTCGCCGGCCGTCCCGGTGGTCCCGGTGGCGGCGGCGGTCGTCCGGGTGGTCCCGGCGGCGGTGGCGGCGGCTTCGGCGGTCGTCCCGGTGGCTTCGGTGGCCGTCCCGGCGGTCCGGGTGGACGTGGTGGCACGCAGGGTGCCTTCGGTCGCCCCGGCGGTCCCGCGCGTCGTGGTCGCAAGTCGAAGCGTCAGAGGCGCCAGGAGTACGAGGCCATGCAGGCCCCGTCCGTGGGCGGCGTGATGCTTCCCCGCGGTGGCGGCGAGGTCATTCGCCTGTCGCGCGGTGCGTCCCTCACCGACTTCGCCGAGAAGATCGGCGCCAACCCGGCGTCGCTCGTCGCGGTGATGATGAACCTCGGTGAGATGGTCACGGCCACGCAGTCCGTCTCCGACGACACGCTGACGATGCTCGGCGAGGAGATGAACTACACCGTTCAGATCGTCTCGCCGGAGGAAGAGGACCGCGAGCTCCTCGAGTCCTTCGACATCGAGTTCGGCGAGGACGAGGGCGGCGAAGAGGCTCTGGTCTCCCGTCCGCCGGTCGTCACCGTCATGGGTCACGTCGACCACGGTAAGACCCGACTGCTCGACGCGATCCGCAAGACGAACGTCGTCGCGGGCGAGGCCGGTGGCATCACCCAGCACATCGGTGCCTACCAGGTCGGTACCGAGGTCAACGGCGAAGAGCGTCGCATCACCTTCATCGACACCCCGGGTCACGAGGCGTTCACCGCCATGCGTGCCCGTGGTGCGAAGTCGACCGACATCGCGATCCTCGTGGTCGCGGCCAACGACGGCGTCATGCCGCAGACGATCGAGGCGCTCAACCACGCCAAGGCCGCCGGCGTCCCGATCGTCGTCGCGGTCAACAAGATCGACGTCGAGGGTGCGGACCCGACCAAGGTCCGCGGTCAGCTGACCGAGTTCGGTCTGGTGGCCGAGGAGTACGGCGGCGACACGATGTTCGTCGACATCTCCGCCAAGCAGGGTCTGCACATCGACTCCCTGCTCGAGGCCGTCGTCCTCACCGCCGACGCCTCGCTCGACCTGCGGGCCAACCCGAACCAGGACGCGCAGGGTATTGCGATCGAGTCCCACCTCGACCGCGGTCGCGGTGCCGTCTCGACCGTCCTGGTCCAGCGCGGAACGCTGCGCATCGGCGACACCGTGGTGGTCGGCGACGCGTACGGCCGCGTCCGGGCGATGCTCGACGACAAGGGCAACAACGTCGAGGAGGCGACCCCGTCGACTCCCGTCCTGGTGCTCGGTCTCACCAACGTGCCGGGTGCCGGCGACAACCTCCTGGTGGTCGACGAGGACCGTACGGCGCGTCAGATCGCCGAGAAGCGCGCTGCGCGTGAGCGCAACGCCGCCTTCGCCAAGCGCGTCCGCCGGGTGTCCCTCGAGGACCTCGACAAGGTGCTCAAGGCCGGTCTGGTCCAGGAACTCAACCTCATCATCAAGGGCGACGCGTCCGGTGCGGTCGAGGCCCTCGAAGCCTCGCTGCTCCAGCTCGACGTCGGTGAAGAGGTCGACATCCGGGTCCTGCACCGCGGTGTGGGTGCGGTCACCGAGTCCGACATCGACCTGGCGATGGGCTCCGACGCCATCGTCATCGGCTACAACGTCCGTGCGGCCGGCCGTGCCGCGCAGATGGCGGAGCGCGAGGGCGTCGACGTCCGGTACTACTCGGTGATCTACCAGGCCATCGAGGAGATCGAGGCGGCCCTGAAGGGTCTCCTCAAGCCGGAGTACGAAGAGGTCGAGCTCGGTACGGCGGAGATCCGCGAGGTCTTCCGCTCGTCCAAGCTGGGCAACATCGCCGGTGTCCTCATCCGCTCCGGCGAGGTCAAGCGCAACACCAAGGCGCGCCTCGTCCGCGACGGCAAGGTCATCGCCGAGGACCTCACGATCCACGGTCTGCGCCGCTTCAAGGACGACGTCACCGAGATCCGCGAAGGCTTCGAGGGCGGTATCAACCTCGGAAACTTCAACGACATCAAGATCGACGACGTCATCGCGACGTACGAGATGCGCGAGAAGCCGCGCGCCTGATCGCGTCCGATCGCAGCAGTGAGCCGGGGCCGGTCGGCGGAAAGTATTCCGTCGATCGGCCCCGGCCGTTGCGTGTACGGTTTCCGGTGTCCCCGCCGAGTGGTCGGCGGGAACACCGAACCCGAACCGGCGGGACATCCGGACACACATGTATGTGGGGACACTGTCCTTCGATCTGCTCCTCGGCGACGTACGTTCGTTGAAGGAGAAACGCTCCGTCGTCAAGCCGATCGTCGCCGAGCTCCAGCGGAAGTTCGCGGTGAGCGTGGCGGAGGTCAGCGGCCAGAACCTCCATCGGCGGGTCGAGATCGGCGTCGCGATGGTGTCGGGGGACACGGCACATCTCAGCGACGTACTGGACCGGTGCGAGCGGCTCGTGGCCGCCCGCCCCGAGGTGGAGCTGCTGTCGGTGCGCCGCAGGCTCCACACTGATGAAGACTGATTTGAGCAAGGCGAAGAAGGAGAAGGACCAGTGGCCGACAACGCGCGGGCGAAGAAGCTGGCAGACCTCATCCGGGAGGTGGTCGCCGAGAAGCTGCAGCGCGGCATCAAGGACCCCCGCCTGGGTACGCACGTGACCATCACGGACACCCGCGTCACCGGCGACCTGCGGGAGGCCACGGTCTTCTACACGGTCTACGGCGACGACGAGGAGCGGGCGAGCGCCGCCGCCGGCCTGGAGAGCGCCAAGGGCATCCTCCGTTCGGCCGTGGGCCGCGCGGCCGGCACCAAGTTCACCCCGACGCTGACCTTCGTGGCCGACGCCCTCCCGGAGAACGCCAAGACGATCGAGAACCTCCTCGACAAGGCGCGGGCCATCGACGCCCAGGTGCGGGAGGCGTCCTCGGGCGCCACCTTCGCGGGCGAGGCCGACCCCTACAAGAAGCCGGGCGAGGACGAAGCCGCCGAATGAGCAACGCAGCAACCACCCCTCCGGCCGCGGCCAGGAGGGGCCCCCAGGACGGCCTCGTCATCGTCGACAAGCCGTCGGGCTTCACCTCGCACGACGTCGTGGCCAAGATGCGCGGGATCGCGAAGACCCGCCGCGTCGGCCACGCCGGCACGCTCGACCCCATGGCCACCGGCGTCCTCGTCCTCGGCGTGGAGCGGGCGACCAAGCTGCTCGGACACCTCGCGCTGACCGAGAAGGAGTACCTGGGCACCATCCGGCTGGGCCAGACGACGATCACCGACGACGCCGAGGGCGAGATCACGGCGTCGGTCGACGCTTCGAAGGTCACCCGAGAAGGCATCGACGCGGGCGTCGCCGAACTGACCGGCGCCATCATGCAGGTGCCGTCGAAGGTCTCCGCGATCAAGATCGACGGCAAGCGGTCGTACGCGCGCGTGCGCGGCGGCGAGGAGTTCGAGATCCCGGCCCGCCCGGTCACCGTCTCCTCCTTCCGGGTGTACGACGTCCGTGAGGCGACGGCCGAGGACGGCACCCCCGTCGTCGACCTGGTCGTCTCCGTCGTCTGCTCCTCCGGTACGTACATCCGGGCGCTCGCCCGGGACCTCGGCGCGGGCCTCGGCGTGGGCGGTCACCTGACCGCGCTGCGCCGCACCCGGGTCGGCCCGTACAAGCTGGACTCGGCGAAGACGCTCGACCAGCTCCAGGAGGAGCTCACGGTCATGCCGGTCGCCGACGCGGCCACGGCGGCGTTCCCCCGGTGGGACGTCGACGAGAAGCGGGCCAAGCTGCTGCTCAACGGCGTCCGCCTGGAGATGCCGGAGTACCCGGCGGGTCCGGTCGCGGTCTTCGGTCCTGAAGGGAAGCTGCTCGCGCTCGTCGAGGACCAGCGGGGCAAGGCCAAGAGCCTCGCCGTCTTCGGCTGACCGACGGGCTTCTCCGACGCTCCGGTGGGGGGGGGGGGGGCGGCCGGCGCGCCCCCCCCCCGACCCCCCCGGCGCCGGGAGCCCGGGCCGGGCCGCGAAAAACCCCAACCGGGGGGGGGGCCGGG